>DATFVO010000187.1:0-6862 GCA_035260265.1 Methyloceanibacter sp. | reverse complement strand
GAGAAGGAGCGGCCAAAGCCGCTTGAGCCACGCAGCGCCGCGTGTGGTCTCCGACGCAGTCTTCATGCTGATGCTCGCTCCCTGGTCGGTCGTTGGCGCCATTAAGTTGGCAGCGGCCAAGGACATAGGGAACAGCCCTTCGCGCCATTGTGATGCGTCGTCACCAGACGCGAGCCGAAACGGCTTCTCTGTCGCACAAGGGGCGATTGGGCATGCTTCTCGGACTGGCAGGCTTGGCGTTGCGTTGCCAGAAAAGGAGGGCTCAATTGATGATTATCCGACTTGTGGCTAACCCGACAACTCCGGGGCACTCTCGGCATAGTTGAAGACGCAGCCTTCGGTGCGCGATCGGTTCGGCAGAGTCCCTGAATTCCCGCGGGATCGATTGACTTGAATGGGCGCAGCACCCTATAAGCCCCGGGATTGCGGACCCCGGAGCGGGCCTTTCGCTTCGTAGAATCGAGACAGGAGTAGCCCCCGTGAAACGCACCTACCAACCGTCGCGGCTCGTCCGCAAGAAGCGCCACGGCTTCCGCGCTCGTATGGCGACCAAAGGCGGGCGCAAGGTGCTCGCGCGGCGGAGAGCCAAGGGGCGCAAGCGCTTGTCGGCATAAGGCCGGCAGTGCCGTAATCGGTGACGGCCATCGGACGTCTCAAGACCCGCGCCGAGTTTCTGCATGTGAAGGGTGGATCGCGCTTCGTTGCGCCCTCGCTCATCTTGCAGGCGCGCCGCCGTGTTGCGAATGAGGACGACGATCACCATGTTGCGCGCTTCGGCTTCACCGCCACCAAGAGCCTGGGCAGCGCTGTCACGCGCAACCGCGCAAGGCGGCGGCTCAAGGAGGCGGTGCGGCTTGCAGGACCTGCAGCCGCGGTCGAAGGATATGATTATGTTTTGATCGCGCGTTCGGGCACGGTACAACGGCGCTTCACCGAGTTGATCAAGGACCTTGAACGCGCGCTTGCCAAGGTGCACGAGCCCTCGCCGGCAAAGCAGCGCTGAACGCCCGAGAACGGACTGGCCTCACGCCCGCGAGCGGGATGGATGCGGCCCTTGAGCTGAAAGCGACATGGACGAGAATAATCGCAATTTCCTCCTCGCCATCCTGCTGTCCATCGGCGTCCTGTTCGCCTGGCAGTTTTTCTTCGTGCCGAAGCCCCATCCTCCGGCCGAGAAGCCGCCGGTCGAGCAGTCGCAGCAACAGCAGCAGACCGAGCAGGGACCGCCACGTCCAGGGGCTCAAAGCGAGACGCCGTCTGCGGGTGGACCGACTGCACCGGCAGCCGGCGCCGCTGCCACTCTGACGCGCGAGGAGGCGCTGGCGCAAAGCCCGCGCATCGCCATCGACACTCCGGCGCTCAAGGGCTCGATCGCGCTGAAAGGTGGACGCATCGACGATCTTACGCTTGAGGACTACCGCGAGACGGTCGATCCAGACAGTCCCAACGTCATCCTGCTCTCGCCGAAAGGCGGGCCGCATGCCTACTACACCGAGCATGGCTTCGTCGGCGGAGACAATGCAAACCTTGCGCTTCCATCCGCCGACACGGTGTGGAAGGCGACGAGCGAAGGGCCGCTCACCCAGAGCGCGCCGGTTACCCTCACCTATGACAACGGCAAAGGCCTCTCCTTCACCCGCACCATCGCGGTCGACGATAAGTACATGTTCACGGTCACCGACAAGGTGGCGAATAGCGGCTCTGAACCCGTCACGCTCTATCCTTACGCGCTCGTGTCGCGCCACGAGACGCCGCAGGTGAAGGGCTACTACATCCTGCATGAAGGACTGATCGGCGTCGTCGACGACGGGCTTCAGGAGATCACTTACAAGAAGGCAATTGAGAAACCGGCCGCGACCTTCAAGAGTAAGGAAGGCTGGCTCGGCATCACCGACAAATATTGGGCTGCCGTGGTCATCCCCGAGCAAGGCAAGTCCTTCGAGGCGAGGTTTTCGGGAACGCAAACCGACGGCCGCGACCGCTTCCAGGCCGACTACCTCATGGCGCCGCTCACGGTCGAAGCCGGCAGCACCGCCGAAGCCAGGGGACAGGTCTTTGCCGGCGCCAAGGAGGTCAACCTCGTCGACACCTACGCGGAGAGATACGCAATCCCCAAGTTCGACCTCCTGATCGACTGGGGCTGGTTCTATTTCCTGACCAAGCCGATGTTCTTCGCGCTCGACTTCTTCTACAAGCTTGTCGGCAATTTCGGCGTGGCCATCCTCATCGTCACGTTGTGCATCAAGATCCTGCTTTTCCCGCTTGCCAACAAATCCTACGTGTCGATGAGCAGGATGAAGAAGCTCGCGCCCGAGATGCAGCGCATCAAGGAGCGCTACGCCGACGACCGCATGCGCCAGCAGCAGGCGATGATGGAGCTCTACAAGAAGGAAAAGGTGAACCCTGCTTCCGGTTGTCTGCCCATCCTCGTGCAGATTCCGGTGTTCTTTGCGCTCTATAAGGTGCTGTTCGTCACCATCGAGATGCGGCACGCGCCGTTCTTCGGCTGGATCAAGGATCTGTCGGCGCCAGACCCGACGAGCGTGTTCAATCTGTTTGGGCTGCTCCCGTTCGATCCGTCGCAGGTGCCTGTTGTCGGCCATTTCCTCATGATCGGCGCATGGCCCTTGATCATGGGCTTCACCATGTGGGTGCAGATGAAGCTGAACCCTGCGCCGCCGGACCCTGTGCAGCAGAAGATGTTCGACTGGATGCCGGTGTTCTTCACCTTCCTGCTCGCGGGCTTTCCGGCTGGGCTCGTGATCTACTGGGCGTGGAACAACCTCCTGTCGGTGATCCAGCAGTCGGTGATCATGTCGCGGCAAGGGGTCGAGATCCCTCTCCTCGAGAATCTCGGCTTCAAGAACAACAAGGCCAAAGGCGGCACCAAGGGCTAGTTCGCGCTAGCCTCCGCCTCTTGTCATTGCCCGAAGGCGGGCAATCCAGTAACCCCGGCCTTCGTGCTTCAATTAAAGTCCGTGATTACTGGATCGCCGGGTCAAGCCCGGCGATGACAATGGAACAGACCGAACTCACTCCGGCCGAAATCGCTGAAGGCGAGGCGCTGTGCAAAGGTCCCTGCGCTTTCGTCAGAGGCGTCGTCCGCATTGACGACCTGCCGCAGGACGGTAGGCCCGAGGTCGCCTTTGCCGGGCGCTCGAATGTCGGCAAGTCGAGCCTCATCAACGCGCTCACCGGGCGCACAAGTCTCGCTCGCGTCTCGGTCGCGCCTGGGCGCACTCGTGAGCTGAATTTCTTCACGCTTGGCAAAGACGGGGCGTTAACCCTCGTTGACATGCCCGGCTACGGCTATGCGCGCGCCTCCAAGTCCGAGATCAAAGGCTGGACGCGCCTGATTCGCGACTACCTCAAAGGCCGCCGCGAGCTTAAACGCGTGTTCCTGCTGATCGACGCACGCCATGGGATAAAGCCCAACGACAAGGAGACTATGAAGCTTCTGGATGAGGCCGCAGTCTCCTATCAGGTCGTGCTGACCAAGGCCGACAAGCGTAAGGCCGCTGAGTTGGCGGAGGTTCAAGCGAAGGTCGCGCAAGCACTTGCGAAGCACACCGCGGCCTATCCCGAGTTGCTCACCACCTCGGTACGCCTAGGCTCAGGCATCCCCGAGCTTCGCGCTGCGGTGGCCCGCTTAGCGCCGAACAGCGTTGTGTCATGAGCCAAAGCGCCGCTATAAGCGGCTCGTGAGAAACGCCAAGTCATCCTCTGCGAAGTCGAACGAAGCTCCGACGCCGGAGGCACGCACACCAAGCGCGGCCGTCCCAGGAGTGGCGGACGTGCTTGCCTCGGTTCACGCCAAGGCGAAAGTGCTGTCCGAAGCGTTGCCCTTCATGCAGCGCTACGACAAGCAGACCGTGGTGGTGAAATATGGCGGCCACGCCATGGGCGATCCCGCCCTCGCTGCCGATTTCGCCCGCGACATCGTGCTGATCAAGCAGGCCGGCGTGAATCCCATCGTGGTGCATGGCGGCGGCCCGCAGATCGGCTCGCTGCTCGACCGGCTCAACATCAGAAGCGAGTTCAAGGGCGGCTTGCGCGTGACCGACCGCGAGACCGTCGAGGTGGTCGAGATGGTGCTGGCCGGATCGGTCAACAAGGAGATCGTCACAGCGATCAATTCGCAAGGCGGCAAGGCAGTCGGTATCTCCGGCAAGGATGCTAATCTGATGCGGGCGAAGCGCCTCGAGCGGCGCTGGCGCGATCCCGATTCGAATATCGAGCAGATTGCCGATCTCGGCTTTGTCGGCGACCCCGCCGCCGTGGATCCCCATATTATCGACGTGATCATTCATTCAGATCTGATCCCGGTGGTTGCCCCGATCGGCGTCGGGCCCGATGGAGAAACGCTCAACATCAACGCCGACACCTTCGCCGGCACGCTTGCTTCTGCCATGAAAGCAAAGCGCCTGTTGCTGCTCACGGATGTCGAGGGCGTGCTCGACCGGGAGGGCAACCTGATCAAGTCGCTAACTACGGCTGAGGCACAAAGCCTGATCGAAGACGGCACGATTTCTGGCGGCATGATCCCCAAGATCGAGAGCTGCCTCGACGTGATTGCCGAAGGCGTAGAGGCGGTCGTGATCATCAACGGCAAAGTGCCGCATGCGGTGTTGCTCGAGCTGTTCACCGAGCATGGCGCTGGCACCTTGATCGAGCGGCGCAGGCGCAAAGGCAGCGCGAGAGGCACATGATGATCACAAGGCGCGAGCTTGGCGAAGGCTTCAGCCACGTGGAGGCATGGGTGTTCGATCTCGACAACACGCTCTACCCCGCCGACTGCAATCTCTTCGCCCAGATCGACCGGCGCATAGGTGAGTTCATCGCAAACAGCTTCGGCATTCCGCTCGAACAGGCGCAGGCCTTGCGCGAGACCTATTACTACGAACATGGCACGACACTTGCCGGACTGGTGCGGTTGCATGGCGTGTCGCCTGACGTCTTCCTCGATTACGTGCATGACATCGACCTTAACTCCATCACCGCCTGCCCCGAGCTCGCGGCCGCACTCGACGCTCTTCCCGGCCGCAAATTCATCTTCACCAACGGCTCGCGCAAGCATGCCGAGGCTGTGGCCGCGCGGCTCGGCGTCGAAGGCCGCTTCGCCGAGATTTTCGACATCCACGCGCTCGAATACATTTATCCGAAGCCGACACGGGAGGCCTATGAGCGCTTCGTGCGCGCGAGCAATGTGGTCCCGCGCCAAACGGCAATGTTTGACGACCTGCCGAACAACCTCGAGACCGCGCACACTCTCGGCATGACCACCGTTCTCGTCCATGGCGTGACCGACCATCCCCAGCACCAGGCTATTGCCGGCTGGACGGAGCTTCCCCCCCACATCCATCACCGCACTGATGCGCTTGCTCGCTTCCTCGCCGCGATTGGTGCGTCGCTTGCCGAGACCGACGAGCCCGCGGAAGCCACGCCGCTCTGCGCGCAGTTCTGTTCTGCCTGACCTGACGGCCCTTCATGACCCACGATCACCTCAAGACTTTCATTGACAGCGCCTACGAGCATGCCGTCGAGATCACGCCGGAGACCAAGGGCGTGGTGCGCGACGCGGTGGAAGAGGTGCTCGATCTGCTCGACAGAGGTGAGCTCAGAGTGGCCGAGAAAGTGGGCGGTGCTTGGGTCGTGCATCAGTGGCTCAAGAAGGCGATCCTGCTCTCCTTCCGCCTGCACGAGCCGCATAAGATGGATGGGGGCCCCGACGGCGGAGCGTGGTGGGACAAGGTGCCTACCAAGTTCGCCAAATGGAAGGTGAAGGATTTCAAGCAGGCGGGCTTCCGCGTCGTGCCTGGAGCGGTCGTGCGCCGCTCTGCCTATATCGCACCTGGCGTCGTGCTGATGCCCTCCTTCGTCAATCTCGGCGCCCGCGTTGACTCTGGCACGATGGTCGACACTTGGGCCACGGTCGGCTCCTGCGCGCAGATCGGCAAGAACGTGCATCTCTCAGGCGGGGCTGGCATTGGCGGGGTACTAGAGCCGCTCCAAGCGAACCCGGTCATCATCGAGGACAATTGCTTTATCGGAGCCCGTGCCGAGGTGGCCGAAGGTGTGATCGTTGGCGAGGGATCTGTGCTTTCGATGGGCGTCTATCTCGGCCAGTCGACCCGCATCATCAATCGGGCGACCAGAGAGGTCTTGCAAGGCCGCGTGCCGCCCTACTCAGTCGTCGTCTCCGGGACGATGCCAGGTAAGCCGCTGCCAGACGGATCGCCGGGCCCGTCGCTCTATTGCGCGGTGATTGTGAAGACGGTTGATGAGCGCACCCGCGCCAAGACCTCGATCAACGAGCTGCTCAGGGATTGAGTTAGGCATGGGGGGCGATGACGATGAAATGGACTGAGCTTCTGTTCAGCTTCAGGGGGCGGATCCGGCGCCTCTATTTCTGGCTCACCACTCTCGTCTTCGGGTTCGCAGCCGGAATGCTGATCTCGACCTTCCAATTCATCGCTGAGACCTACGGCATGGGCGAGACCGTTCCCGACACTCATCAGTTCGAGCCGACAGGGCCATTATCGATCGCCATCTTCGCGGTGACCCTTGCCAATCTGTGGGTCAATCTCGCGCTGACCGATTCCCCAGGCCAAACGCCGCGTTTTCCCCTGCACTTAGCCCCTTCCGTAGGGGCGCCCTTCGGCCTTACAAAGGTGGGCACCACGGCAGCTTGTCCGCCAAGGGAGGGGGGAAACCAATGGACTTGAATTTCAAATATCTCTTCACGTCGTTCGACGGGCGCATCAACCGGGCGAAATACTGGGCGGGAACCATCATCCTCGCCATCGTCAGCATCGTGGCCGGCTTCATCATTGGCGCTATCTTCGGATCCTCTACCCTTGGC
>DATFVO010000186.1:0-6278 GCA_035260265.1 Methyloceanibacter sp. | reverse complement strand
ATTTTGCGCCCCTTTGGTGCGATTTGTGCTGACTTGCATGGAGGGGCGCTTCCCCTACCAGAGGGAGGCGCCCTTCCCGTGCGCAAGCCCTATGAAATTCGGGGGATAGCTGGAACCCCGACTGTCGCCCTGGGTTAGGCGGGAAGTAACCCTGGGGTTCGTCCGAAGTAGCGCGCTAGCATCGGTTTATGGGAGAGGGATTCCTGCTTGTGCGCGCATTGGAAACCTGTCATTTTGAGGGCGAATAGGACAGGCTTGCTGACCTTTGTCATGGAGGCTGCGGCGCAAGGCTCCAAGCATCCGTCTCCTAACGGGGCGATCTTCGGTCCTGGGCCGCATTCGCTAAAAGCGAAGGCGCTAGCCGCCTAGAGAGCCGGTTCTTCGCTTTCAGCTCATCGACGCCTTCCAGTGGCGAAGGTCCGGCTGTGGCCAAAGCTTTTCTGGCCCCGCACTCGCTTGGGCCGCGAGGCGTGGCTGAGGTTTCAGTAAACGATGGCATCACGTGGCATGTCTTCACGATCGTCAAGGTCGGCGTGGCCTTCTCCGCCACCGGCGCAAGGACTCTACGATCCGAAGCGCGAGCACGACGCGTGCGGGGTCGGCTTCGTCGCCGATCTGAGGGCGCATCCGAACCACAAGATCATCGAGCACGGCCTCCAGATCCTTGAGAATCTCACCCATCGCGGCGCGGTGGGTGCTGACCCGCTTGCTGGCGACGGTGCCGGCATCTTGGTGCAAATCCCGCACGCGTTTCTCAAAGAAGTCACCGCCCCCTTACGGATCAAACTGCCCGAGCCCGGTCATTATGCGATCGGCCATCTGTTCATGCCGCGCAACCGTGCCCAGCGCATCTACTGCGAATCCGTGGTCGCCCGCGTCTGCGACGCCGAAGGGCTGAAGCTCATCGGCTGGCGCGACGTGCCGATCGACAACTCCTGCATCTCGGCATCGGTGATCGAGACCGAGCCGACCCACCGGCAGGTGTTCATCGGCCGCGGGCCCGACATCGAGGACGAGTCTGAGTTCGAGCGCAGGCTCTACATCCTGCGCAAGGTGATCTCGAACACCATCAACGGCGAGACCGGCGGGCACGACATTGGCTTCTACACGGTGTCGCTGTCATGCCGCACGCTGGTCTACAAGGGCATGTTCCTTGCCTATCAGCTCGGCGCCTACTACCCCGACCTGCATCACCCGAGCTTCGCTTCGGCGCTTGCGCTCGTTCACCAGCGCTTCTCGACCAACACCTTCCCGTCGTGGAAGCTCGCCCACCCCTATCGGATGGTCGCCCATAACGGCGAAATCAATACGCTCCGCGGCAACCTCAACTGGATGGCGGCACGCCAGGCGAGCGTGTCCTCGCCGCTGTTCGGTCCTGACATCGCCAAGCTCTGGCCGATCTCCTACGAGGGCCAGTCCGACACCGCTTGCTTCGACAACGCTCTCGAGTTCCTGGTGCAGGGTGGGTACAGCCTAGCGCACGCGGCGATGATGCTGATTCCCGAGGCTTGGGCCGGCAATCCGCTGATGGATGCCAAGCGCCGCGCCTTCTACGAGTATCACGCCTGTCTTATGGAGCCGTGGGACGGCCCTGCCGCCATGGCCTTCACCGACGGGCGGCAGATTGGCGCCACGCTCGACCGCAACGGGCTTAGGCCCGCGCGCTACCTCGTTACCAAGGACGGCCTGGTCATCATGGCGTCGGAGACCGGCGTGCTGCCGATCCCTGAGAACGAGATCGTCGAGAAATGGCGGCTCCAGCCCGGCAAGATGCTGCTCATCGACCTCGAGAAGGGGCGCATCGTCTCCGACGAGGAGATCAAGTCCGAGCTGGCTTCCGCGCATCCCTATCAGCAGTGGCTCGACCGCACTCAGATCCGAGTGCACGAGCTTCCCGGCGCGCCCTCGCCCACGCCGCGCACCAACGTGAGCCTGCTCGATCGCCAGCAGGCGTTCGGTTACACGCAGGAGAGCATCAAGTTTCTGATGCTGCCGATGGCCGGGTCAGGCCAAGAGGCAGTCGGCTCGATGGGCACCGACACGCCGATCTCGGCGCTGTCCAGCCGGCCCAAGCTGCTGCACACCTATTTCAAACAGAACTTCGCGCAAGTGACAAACCCGCCGATCGACCCGATCCGCGAGGAGCTGGTCATGTCGCTGGTGACCTTCATCGGCCCGCGGCCGAACCTGCTCGATCTCGAAGGAACCTCGAAGCGGAAGCGGCTCGAGGCGGCGCATCCCATCCTCACCAACGACAATCTCGAGCGCATCCGCGGCATCGGCGATGTGGCCGACAACCAGTTCCGCACCGTGACGCTCGACATCACCTATGGCGCAGACCATGGGGCTGCCGGCATGGGCAAAGCGCTCGACAAGCTGTGTAAGCACGCCGAGCAGGCGGTTCGCGCGGGCGAGAACATCATCATCCTGTCAGATCGGGCGACCGGGCCCGACCGCGTGCCGATCCCGTCGCTGCTCGCGACATCCGCCGTGCATCATCATTTGATCCGCTGCGGGCTTAGGACTTCGGTCGGCCTCGTGGTCGAGACCGGAGAGGCACACGAGGTGCATCAGTTCGCGACGCTCGCTGGCTACGGCGCCGAGGCCATCAATCCTTATCTCGCCTTCGAGACCATTGAGGCCATCGTGCCCGAACTCGACGAGGAGGTGACCGTCGAGGAGGCCGTCAAGCGCTTCATCAAGGCAAGCGACAAGGGCATCCTCAAGGTGATGTCCAAGATGGGCATCTCAACCTACCAGTCCTATTGCGGCGCGCAGATCTTCGACGCTGTGGGTCTTCGCAGCGATTTCGTCGCCAAATATTTCACCGGCACCAACAGCCAGGTTGAAGGCGTTGGCCTCGAAGAAATCGCGCGCGAGACCGTTGAGCGCCACCAGCTTGCGTTCTCCGATGCGCCGGTCTTGCGCGAGGCGCTAGAGGTTGGCGGCGAGTATGCCTATCGCATTCGCGGCGAGGCGCATATGTGGCGGCCGCAGGTCGTGGCCGATCTTCAGCATGCCGTGCGCGGCCAGCTTCCTGAGAAGTACCGGTCCTTCGCCAAGCAGATTAACGAGCAGACCGAGCAGCTGCTCACGCTGCGCGGCATGTTTCGCATCAAGAAGGCCGAAGAACTCGGGCGCGCGCCGATTCCGCTGGATCAGGTCGAGCCAGCCAAGGAAATCGTCAAACGCTTCTCGACCGGAGCCATGTCGTTCGGCTCGATCAGCCGCGAGGCGCATACCACGCTCGCGATTGCCATGAACCGCATCGGCGGTAAGTCCAACACCGGCGAAGGCGGCGAAGAGTCCGATCGCTACAAGCCGCTGCCGAATGGCGATTCGATGCGCTCGAAGATCAAGCAGGTGGCGTCGGGGCGCTTCGGCGTGACGGCGGAATATCTCGTGAATGCCGACATGATGCAGATCAAGATGGCGCAAGGCGCAAAGCCTGGAGAAGGCGGCCAGCTCCCCGGTCACAAGGTCGATGCGGTCATCGCCAAAGTGCGCCATTCGACGCCTGGCGTCGGGCTGATCTCGCCGCCGCCGCATCATGACATCTATTCGATCGAGGATTTGGCCCAGCTGATCTTCGACCTCAAGAACTGCAACCCTGCCGCTGACGTCAGCGTCAAGCTCGTGAGCGAGGTTGGCGTCGGCACGGTCGCCGCCGGTGTCTCGAAGGCGCGCGCAGATCACGTCACCATTGCCGGTTTCGAGGGCGGGACCGGCGCCTCCCCCTTGACCTCGATCAAGCACGCGGGCTCGCCTTGGGAAATTGGCCTCGCCGAGACGCAGCAAACGCTCGTGCTCAACCGCTTGCGCGGCCGCATTTCGGTGCAGGTCGACGGCGGCGTTCGCACCGGCCGCGATGTCGTGGTCGGCGCGCTGCTCGGCGCCGACGAGTTCGGCTTCGCCACCGCACCACTGATTGCCGCCGGCTGCATTTATATGCGCAAATGCCATCTCAACACCTGTCCGGTCGGCGTCGCCACTCAGGATCCGGTGCTTCGCGCTCGCTTCCAGGGCAAGCCCGAGCATGTGATCAATTACTTCTTCTTCGTCGCCGAAGAGGTGCGAGAATATATGGCCGCGCTCGGCTTCCGCACCTTCTCCGAGATGATCGGCAAGACCGAGGTCCTCGATAAAAGCCAGGCGATCGACCATTGGAAGGCCAAGGGCCTCGACTTTATCCGCCTGTTCCACAAACCAGAGGTGCCTCCAGAGGTCGCGATCTATAACTCCGAGCGGCAGGATCACGGCCTCGACAAAGTGCTCGATCGCAAGCTGATCGAACTTTGCCGGCCCGCGCTCGAGGAGAAGAAGCCGGTCAAGCTCGACCTCCCGATCAAGAACATTAACCGCACAACCGGCGCCATGCTGTCGGGCGAGATTGCCAAGCGCTACGGCCATGCCGGCCTGCCAGAGGACACGATTTGGGTGCGGCTCAAGGGCTCTGCCGGACAGAGCTTCGGCGCCTTTCTTGCCCATGGCGTGACGCTCGACCTCGTCGGCGAAGGCAACGACTATGTCGGCAAGGGTCTGTCGGGCGGTCGCATCATCGTGCGTCCCACGGAAGACTCAGCCATTGTGCCAGAGAAGTCGATCATCATCGGCAACACCGTGCTGTACGGCGCAATCTCCGGCGAGTGTTATTTCCGCGGCATCGCCGGCGAACGTTTCGCCGTGCGCAACTCCGGCGCTATCGCCGTGGTCGAGGGCACCGGCGACCATGGCTGCGAATATATGACCGGCGGCGTGGTGGTGGTGATCGGGCCTACGGGCCGCAACTTCGCTGCCGGCATGTCGGGCGGCATTGCCTATGTGCTCGATGAGGTAGGCGACTTCGAGCGCCGCTGCAACCTCGCCATGATCGACCTCGAGCCAGTGCCGAGCGAGAATCATGTCATGGAGCGGAGCCGCCACCAGATCGGTGATCTCGAAAGCCATGGGCTGGTCGACGTCACTGACATGACCCGCTTCGACGAGGAGCGGCTTTATCAGCTAATCGAAAACCATCTCCACTACACTGGCTCGGCTCGAGCGAAGGCGATCCTCGACGATTGGGCGTCTTACCTGCCAAAGTTCGTCAAGGTGATGCCTGTCGAGTACCGCCGCGCGCTCGAGGAGATGGCCAAGGCGCAGATCGCGGACAAGACCGGACTTGGCGAGATCGAGATCGGCATCCGCGGCAACGGCAAGTAATCCTCAAGGCGAAGGAGCCAAAATGCCCTGGAGGATGACACCAGGAGGCCTTGCCGCGCGACACGGGTGTCGGCTTGACGGAGAGCGCGAGACGGTAACTACTCATCGGTTGGCGGTTTGCACGGCCTCGGGCCAAAGAGCATGAGCCACATGGGCAAGATCACGGGCTTTCTCGAGATCGACCGCGAGGATCGGACTTACGAGCCGGCGGCCGACCGCATTCGCCATTGGCGCGAGTTCGTCATCGCGCCGAGCGAGGCCGAGATCACGCGCCAGGCCGCCCGCTGCATGGATTGCGGCATCCCCTACTGCCACACCGGCTGCCCGGTGAACAATCAGATCCCCGACTGGAACGACCTCGTCTATCATTCTGATTGGCAGGTAGCGGCAGAGAACCTGCATTCGACCAACAACTTTCCCGAGGTGACCGGCCGCGTGTGCCCGGCGCAGTGCGAGGCAGCCTGCACGCTCAACATCATCGACGTGCCGGTCACCATCAAATCGATCGAATGCGCGATCGCCGACCGGGCCTTTGAGGAGGGCTGGGTGCAGCCCATTCCACCGGAGACCAAGACCGGGAAGCGCGTGGCGATTGTCGGCTCAGGTCCCGCAGGCTTGGCGGCTGCGCAGCAGCTCGCCCGGGCCGGTCACGAGGTGCATGTCTATGAGAAACATGCAAAACCCGGCGGCCTGCTCCGCTACGGCATCCCTGACTTCAAGATGGAGAAACATATCGTCGACCGGCGCGTGAAGCAGATGGAGGCTGAAGGCGTCACCTTCCGCTGCAACGTCCATGTCGGCCGCGAAGTGCGCGTGCAGAAGCTCGAACGCGACTACGACGCGCTGCTGCTGGCCGGCGGCGCAGAGCATTCGCGCGGCCTTGCCGTGCCTGGCTGCGAGCTCGCCGGCATTCATTTCGCCATGAATTTCTTGCCGCAGCAGAACCGCCGCGTCTCCGGCGAGCTGCAAGGCAGTGTGAAGCCGATCCTCGCCGAGGGCAAACAGGTGGTGGTGATCGGCGGCGGCGACACAGGCTCAGACTGCATCGGCACATCGTTCCGCCAAGGCGCCGTCTC
>DATFVO010000185.1:0-4354 GCA_035260265.1 Methyloceanibacter sp. | reverse complement strand
GTAATCCCGCAAACGGCGGCCAAACCGCCCGCGCACATTCTGCCTTACGAGCAGGAGATTGCGAGGTCGCGCGATACCCCGGCGCAGCAGGACGGCACCGCGCAGGACGCGGCGGCTCCAGCCGACGCGAAACCCGCGCCCGCGCAAGCTGCTGGTAAGCCTTCGGCGAATCAGGCCTCCGCGCCCAAGCCCGACGCGCAGGCTGCTGCTTCGGCGCCAGGAAATGCTGGTGCCCAAGACAATGCCAGCAATTCGGATGCCAGGGGGATGCCCCCTGCCGAGGATGCCGACGCCAATGACGGCGGGGCTCTCCCGCCCAATGAGACCGGCCCGCGTGAGCAGGCGGCGCTCCCGCCTGATGATGCTCCAGGCCAAGATGATCACTCTGGGCAGTACGACGTGACAGCGGTGCCACCGGGGGGCGCGCGACCATCTCCCTACGGGCCTCCGCCAGAGGCCTATGGGCCTCCTCCGGATGCGCCATACGGGCCTCCCCCCGGCGCCTATGGACCGCCGCAGAAAGGGCCGCCGCTGGCTCGGCCTTACGAGCAGGAGCCACAAGAGGGGCCTTACGGGCAGCGCGGTCCCTACGGTCAGCCGCCGCAAGATGGGCCGTATAGCGAGGCCAACCAGGGTGGCCCCGACGGGCCACCGCCCCGGGCCGGACCCTATCGGCAGGCCCCCAACGGCGCTGCGCAAGGTGCGCCGGGCGTGCCGCAAGAGGAATGGGTTCAGGTCCTCGTGTCTGGCGCAGGCATGTACGGGACGGCCTCCGAAGATGCGCCGATGCTATTCGCGTTCCCCTACGGCCGCCGCCTGAAGGTGGTGTCGCACTATCAGGGCTGGGTCGAGGTCACCGACCCACAAAGCGCAACGACCGGCTGGATGAAGGCCGGCCATGTTGCGCCGGTTGCCGGGCCCGGCGCGCCGCCGCAGCAGGTCGACGCCGGCTACGAGGAGGAGCGCCCTGGCTGGTTCCGCCGCCGCGGCGGGCTTGGCGACATCATCAGCCGCGCCCTTGGCGGCTTCTGATCCGCATCACCTAGCTTGCGTGTCGCCGCCGCCACGCTTCTTCTCGATCATGCCCTGTTTGCCGCCGCGCCGCCGGCGCGGTCACCGGCATGGGCCTGGTGATCACGACCATGGACATGGCCACGGGCACGGACATGGTCACGGAGTTGGACATGGTCACGGCGGCCATGGTCATGGACATGGGCACCATTAGCCCCAGAGCGCTACAGATCTCCAGTGAGGAATTGTGCGCGTCCTAGCCCGAACGACCAGTCCTCGTCGCCGTTCTCCACGAACGACACAACCACGTCGGACGGGCTGATGCCGCACTCCTTCTCAAGCTCCTTGCAGAGCAGGTGGTAGAAATCCTGCTTCTGCTTCTTCTTGCGCTTGCGGCTGGTGACCTGAAGGAACACCACCTTGTCGGTGCGGGGAATGCCGAGCCCGGTGTCCTCGATGATCATGCGTGAGGCGCGGTGCTCGTGCACGATCTGGTAGCGGTCGCGCTCGGGCACGCCAAACGCTTCGACGATGGCGCGATGGGCCGCGTCGAGCAGGGATTTGAGCTCGCCGTCGGTACGTCCGGCGACAAGATCGAAACGAAGCAGTGGCATTTTTGGAGGAACCTCGCTTTACACAGTCTTGGCCATCTCGCGCAGCTTGAACTTCTGAATCTTACCCGTCGAGGTCTTGGGCAGTTCGACGAACACCACGTGGCGCGGACATTTGTAG
Source organism: Methyloceanibacter sp. (assembly GCA_035260265.1). Classification (GTDB taxonomy): domain Bacteria; phylum Pseudomonadota; class Alphaproteobacteria; order Rhizobiales; family Methyloligellaceae; genus Methyloceanibacter. The sequence goes on along the minus strand of DATFVO010000185.1, from coordinate 2,611 downwards.
CGGGCGAGCTTCTCCTTGCACCAGGCGATGATTTCCTCCGCGCTCACTTGCGAGCCCGGCCGCGTTTCGACGAAGGCGCACGGCGTCTCGCCCCATTTTGCGTCTGGCTTTGCCACCACGGCGGCGGCCAGCACCGCGGGATGTTTGTAAAGCACGTCCTCGACCTCGATCGACGAGATGTTCTCACCGCCTGAGATGATAATGTCCTTGGAGCGGTCCTTGAGCTGAATATAGCCGTCCGGATGCAGCACGCCGAGATCGCCGGAATGGAACCAGCCGCCGGCGAAGGCCTCCTCGGTCGCCTTCGGGTTCTTGAGGTAGCCCTTCATCACGATATTGCCGCGAAACATGACCTCGCCGAGGGTCTCGCCGTCGGACGTGACCTTCTCCATGGTCTCCGGGTGCATCACTGTCAGATCCTCGAGCGCGTGGTAGCGCACGCCTTGGCGGATGCGTTTGGCTAGCCTCTCCTCCTGGGGAAGCTCGTCCCACGCGGCGTGCCACTCATTGAGCGTGGCTGGGCCATAGGTCTCGGTCAGGCCGTAGAGATGGGTGAGCTCGAAGCCAGCCTCGTCCATCTTTGCCAGCACGGCGGCAGGTGGGGGGGCCGCGGCATGACTGAAGGCGACGCGCTGCGGGAAGGATCGCCGCTCGTTGTCGGTGGCATTGAGCAATGCGGCCATGACGAAAGGGGCGCCGGAGAGATGGGTCACTCCATGGTCGCCGATCGCGTCGTACATCTGCTTCGCGCGGACGGCGCGCAGGCACACATGCGTGCCTGACACGAGGCTGATCGACCAGGGGAAGCACCAGCCGTTGCAGTGGAACATGGGCAGCGTCCAAAGATAGACCGGATGCTGGCCCATGCCGGTGGCGACCGTGTTCGCGTAGCACATCAGCGCCGCGCCGCGGTGGTGGTAGACGACGCCCTTGGGATTGCCGGTCGTGCCGCTCGTGTAGTTGAGCGAGATCGCGTTCCACTCGTCCGGCGGCATCGCCCAGCGAAACTCGGGGTCGCCGTCGGATATGAACTCCTCGTAGTCGAGATTGCCGAGGCGCTCGCCCTCGACACCGCATTGCAGGTCGCGATAATCGACGAGCAGCGGCTTCACGTCGGCCTGGTCTAGCGCCTCCTTAAGCACCGGCCCGAACTCGGTGTCGCCAATCAGCACCTTGGTATCGGCGTGGTCGAGCATAAAGGCTATGGCCCCGGCATCGAGGCGCGTGTTGATGGAGTGCAGCACGGCGCCGGTCATCGGCACGCCGTAATGGACCTCGAGCATGGCCGGGGAGTTAGCCAGCATCACCGAGACGGTGTCGCTTTCGCCGAAGCCGCGCGCGGCAAGCGAGGACGCAAGCTTGCGCGTGCGCGCGTAGAAATCTGCGTAAGCGATGCGCTCCTTGCCGTGGATGATGGCGGTGTGCGCGGGGTGCACGCTCGCTGCCCGCTCCAGGAACACGAGCGGCGTTAGCGGCTGGTAATTGGCCGGGTTCTTGCCGAGACCGATGTCGTAAGGGTTGGCCATCGCCACCCCCAAGGCGCGCTTCCTTATCGCACCCTAGCGAAGGCGAGAGGTTCTGATCAATTGCTGTTCAAGAAGAAAGTGTGAATCTACTCGGAGGGCACGTCGGTGCGCTTCAGCTCTTTCAGCTTGGCGAACACGGAGTCGACGTCGGGCGCCTCTTCCTCCTCCTCGTGCGAGGACATGGCGGCCCGCGCCTCTTCGGCGAGTGCGGTGGCCATCGGCCGCTCAGGCTTAGGCTCGGGTTGAGGCGCGGCAGCCGCAAGCGCCTCCTCGGTGGGAAGCAAGGTTCCGGCCTTGGGCTGCTCGGCGATGCCGGCCTCTTTGCGCTCGCGCTCGATCCTTGCCGCAGCCTTCTTCACCTCGGCATCGAGATCGATCTGCGAGCAGAGCCCGAGCGTTACCGGGTCCTGCGCCTGAAGGTTCGGCGAGTTCCAGTGGCTGCGCTCGCGGATGGCGATAATGGTCGGCTTGGTCGTGCCGACGAGGCGCATGATCTGCGAGTCCTTGAGCTCGGGATGGTTCTTGAGGAGCCACAAGATTGCGTTAGGCCGATCCTGTCGGCGCGACACCGGTGTGTAGCGGGGACCGCGCTTGGTCTTGACCTCAGGCACCTCGACCTTCGGCTCGGAAAGCTTCAGCCGGTGTGTAAGATCCAGCTCGGCGGCAGCGATCTCCTCGCGGGACAGTTGGCCGGAGGAGATCGGGTCCATGCCCTTGATGCCATGGGCTACGTCGCCGTCGGCAATGCCCTTCACCTCGAGCACGTGCAGGCCGCAGAACTCGGCGATCTGCTCGAAGGTGAGCGAGGTGTTATCGACCAGCCATACGGCGGTCGCTTTGGGCATCAGAGGGGTACGGTCCATTGGCGTTCCTCAAGGGGATAACGGCGTTCTTCCGCCCCTTCGGCGAAAGAGAAAAACCGAAATCAAATGAAGGGGAATAAGGTCTATATAGGGGGTGCCGCGGGTTTAGGCAATCGCTTCCCGCCAATTTCGAGCTATTTCACCGCCAGCACGATCTTGCCGATATGCGCAGGATCGTCGATGCGGCGGTGAGCGGCTGCGGCGTCCTCCAGAGGAAATGTT
>DATFVO010000184.1:0-11526 GCA_035260265.1 Methyloceanibacter sp. | reverse complement strand
GCTTCGCACCGACGAGCGGCCGAGCGACACAACTGCGCAGTCAACGACCAGCGACGACCGCCGCGGGACTACCTAGACGCCGACGGGACCGGCTCGGTACCCCTCACCGTTCCGATGACGAAGTCCTTGCCTCCGGATTCGGAGAACACTGGCTGCTGGCTATCGTTGGTGAGCTTGCGCACCAGATTGGAGACGTAGGCCGAGAGCTCCTCGGCCTGTACCACGTTGTCCTTCGGGACGTCCGCGCCGCCTTTTTGAGCGCATCTCCTTGACCACGCGCCGCTCGTGCAGATCCCAGATCTTGATGGTCCCGTCGAGCGCACCAGATGCGAGCGCAAGCACCCAAGACAAAGGCGCAGCCTCGACCGATTTGACGGCCGAAAGCGGTGCTGCGCCTGCACAGACGCTCGCGGCAGACTGGCCCGCGCCAACGGTGTCAAAGCCTACGGCCGAACAGGATCAGGCCGAGCGCACTGATCGCGAAGCGCTCGCGCTTGCTCAGCTCTATGCGCTTTATTTGAGCGCCCATCGCAGCCACAACACGGCTATAGCTCCAGTCATGGCTACGGCTACGGTTATGGCTCTGGCTGCGCAGCTACGACGACTGCGACGACTAGTTTGCGTGGGCAGGCTCACGTGGCAGGGCTCGTTCGCGCGCGGGCTGCATAAGCTCGGCGCGAACGAGCCCCCGCACCGAATTGCCAAGATAGATGCGGTCGGCGTCGAGCAGATCTTGCGGCACGAGCACCGCCTCGCTTGCTGCGGCACGCGGCAGATCGAGCAGCTCATCGCGTAGCGTGCCAGGGAGAAGTCCGCAGGTGAGCGCAGGCGTGAACAGCCGCCCGTCGATCTCGATGAAGAGATTGGTACGCGTACCTTCGGTCAGCTCGCCCTTCTTGTTGAGGAACACCACCTCGTCGCAGGAGGTCTGCGCCTTCTGCCGCTCCATCTCTCGGTCGAAGAACTGCCGGCGCGTGGTCTTGTGGTAGAAGAAAGGATCCTTCTCATCAACGCGCTGATCCGAGATCACGAAGCGCCAGACCGTGTCTCTGGTCGGCAACTCGGTCGCGGTCGACGTCACGGTGATGGTGCCGTCCTCGGCAAGGAGCAGCCGAACCAGCGCGACGGGGCTTGTGACCCGCGCGGCTTCGGCGTCGAGCGCGGCCATGACCTTCTCGCGCGAGAAGGGATAGCCGAAATGGTGAGCTGAGGATTGCAGACGCGCGAGGTGCCGCTCGAGCAGATGGAAGCCTTTGGCTCGTTCATAGCGCAACGTCTCGATCAGCTCGAACGGTGCGTCGGGCTTGGTCAAGAACTGCGCCTTTAGCAGGCACTCCTCGAACTCGGACTCCTCCTTCGAGTCCGACACGATGCCGCCGCCGATGCCCATTTCCCCCCGGCCCCTGCTCAGCACCACGGTGCGGATCGCGACGTTGAACTGAGCATCGCCTGACGGCGCGATATGGCCGATGGCGCCCGTATAGATCCCCCGAGGGCCGCCCTCGAGCTCTCCGATGATCTCCATGGCGCGGACCTTTGGCGCGCCAGTCACGGAGCCGCATGGGAACAGCGCGCGGAGCATGTCCTTGAGCCCCATATCAGACCTGAGCTCGGCCGAGATGCCTGAGGTCATCTGATGCACTGAGCGATAGGTCTCGACGGTGAACAAGTCCGTCACCTCGACCGAGCCGATCTTCGCCACCCGACCGAGATCGTTGCGCAGGAGATCGACGATCATCAGATTCTCGGCGCGCTGCTTCTCATCCATGGCAAGCCAAGTCTTGGTGCGCGCATCCTCGCGCGGCGTGCGGCCGCGCGACGCGGTGCCCTTCATCGGCCGCGTCGACATATGCTTGCCCTCGCGGCGGAAGAACAGCTCTGGCGAGAGCGAGAGAATGTCGCGGTCTTCGGTGTGAATGAGCGCACCGTAGGCCACTCGCTGCTTGCGCCGGAGCGCAGCATAGAGCGCTACCGGATCGCCCTCGAAAGCGAACAGATATTTCAGCGTGAGATTGATTTGATACACGTCGCCTGCGGCGATGTAGTCCTCGACCCTGTTGAAGGCCTCCCGGTACTGGTCGCGTGACCAGGAGAGCCGCAGGTCGGAAATCTTGGCGCGCTCGGCGGCGCCATGCGCCTCGAGCCAGGCGCGCGTGGCGGCATCATCGAGGGGTTGCGGCGCGCGGAACAGCCCAATCCAGAACAGCGGAACGCTTCGGCTGTCGGGCAACAACGTGGTGAGTTTCGGCTCGAGGCAGTAGCCAAGCTCGTAGGAGAAGAAGCCAGCGGCGCGAAGCCCGCGAGCAAGCCCTGAAGAGACCGCATCGAGTGAGGCATTCACCTCGCTAGGCGCGTGTGCCGCGACGATCTCTTCAGGCTCGGTGTAGAGCAGGCTCCTGCCGCCTGGCGTGAGGCTGTCGTCGAGGAGGAGGTAGGGGGAAGCGGTCATCTCTTTTTGCTAATCACGCTCTTATCCCGCTTGCAACAGCAGCACAGCCCATATGGGCCGCCCGGTGCGTGAACATCGAGACGTCAGGCGACGATCAGCATCTCGCCCTTGCCGAGCGCGGCCATGTCGCCCATAAGTCGCCGTGCGCGGTCGCCAAGGCCGACATGCTGGCCCGTGGTGCGCAGCCAGCGATCAAGAATGCGCAGATAGTCGAACTCCATCACGCCGCAATCGCAGAAGGTCGGCAATAGGTCCTTCGGCGCCTCGATGAAGATCAGGCTGCCGCGCCGGAGGCCAAAACCGGCATAGCGGCCGACGCCGCGTTTGAACAGGATCGTGCCGGCGACCATGCGGCCGCCCGCATAGTCTCCCGCGTTCCCGCCGACGATGACAAAGCCGCGGCGCATGCGCTCACCGAGAAGCGGCCCGGCGTTGCCGTTGATGGTGAGTTGCCCGCCCCTCATGCCGAGCGTCTCGCCGACGGCAATACCCGCCGCCCGCTCGCCGGCGTCGCCCGCGATGGTGATGCTGCCGCCTGACATGCTGGCGCCTGCCAACACGCCTGCGCCGCCCTTAACCTCTATTTTTCCGCCCTTCATCGCATCGCCTAGATAGGCGCCTGCGTCACCTTCCACAACGATCTCGCCTTCGGTCAGTCCGGCTCCGATCTTGTCACAGCGTCCGTCTGTGCCGACGAATCTGAGTGAGCCGGCATCGTTGCCCTTGACCTTGAAGGCATCGCCAACGCTGAGCTTGACCCGCGTCGTGCCGATGGCGAGCGCCTCGATGTCCTTCGGCTTCAGATCGTTGAGCTTAGCCGGAATAAGCGGCGAGAGGTCAAGCCTCTGGTCGGGCTTGCCCTTGAGCTCGAAGGTGAGCGCGCTCACGCGATGATCTCCTTGAGATGGAAATGATGCGGGCCGAGATTGCCGCCATAGTTACCCGCGGTGATGTGCGTAATCCCTTGCTCGGCGCCGCCATCGGCGATGGCATGCATGCCTGCGCGCATCGCCTTGGCTATGGATTCTTTCGTGAGACCGTCGATCACAATCTCCAATACAGCTTCGACATCAAGCGGCAGCGCAGTCTTCACCGCGGCCTTCAAGGTCGGGCAGTATGCGTCGTTGGTGGAGGCGATCTGGCCCTTATACTTCGAGCCGACCTTAGAGCCCGAGCGCACGATGCCGCCAGGGAATGGCGTGATCACTTCGGGGACATCGTCGATGACGCGCACCGCGCGCTCACAGGCGGCGAGCACCGCAGCGTGAGATTTGCCGAGCACGAGCAGATTGCCGCCGCCCACCGCCTTCTTGGTTAGGCCCGTGGTCGCCTCGCACACGAACTCGCCATCCATCACCGGGATGCGCCAGAAGCGCCTGCCGCCGACTCTCTTCGACATCTGCCAGCCGTCGCCGAAGAATCTCAGTGAGGCGCCGAGCTTAAGCTTCTTCTCCCCTTCGAGCCCAGCGAAGCAGGCGGAGCCGGGGCTCGTCAGCACGCATTGGCCTACGCGGTTGCGGAGCTGCGTCTGGAGCTTGTTAGTGTCCATGGTGAAGATCAGCACCGCGACGCCTGGGCGGCCATCGAGGGTCTCGTCGGCTGACAGCGTGCGCTCGATGCCGGCCTCCGCGCCTGCAGCGATCACCGACGTGGCGAAGCCAGTCATAGTGCGGGCGGCGATCAGCGCCCATTCGAGCGTGGGTGCGGTGATAATGATCCGTGTGCCGACCATGGGAAAGGCCTCGGCGAAGGTGTCAACGACGGTGACGCCTTTGAGCTTCAGTTCGGGCATAGCGCGGGCACAGAACCGTCAGGAGGGCAGGCAATAGCGGCGGGAGCGCCGAAACAGAAGGTTGGAAGCTCGCGCATCGGTCCTCTACTGTCGCGGCGCCATAGCGGCGCACCATTAAACAGGAGGCTTACGGCGCGCAAGCGCGCGAATGCCGTAGCAGAGCCAATTTGGGCTTAGAACTTACCCCTTGGGCTTGTCGTACTTGATGTAGGCGAAGCGCATGTCTTCGGCCGGGGTGCCTTCGAGCGCGCTCTCTTCTTTGCCTGGCTGCCAGTGGACAACGTCCTCGATCTTCTTGGCGAGGGCGAAGTCCTTGTCGGTGATGCCCTTGGCGGCGTGGTTCTTGAGCCGCACCTCGACCCAGGCATAGGAGGCGGTGATGTCGGGATGGTGCCAGGCTGCCTCGGCCAGATGGCCGACGGCGTTGATCACCATGAGCGTGCCCTTCCAGCTGTTGGTGCGGTAACGGCGCCTGATCCAACCGTCCTCGAGGTACCAGTGAGGCAGCTCCTTCTTGAGCCGCTCCTCGACCTCTTCATTGCTATAGGTGCGCTCGGACGTTGCCATTGCTACCGACTTTTGAAAAAGTGAGGCGCTTCCCGCGAAACGAGAGCATATCGAGAGGCTTTCGGCCGATCAATGGAGCGCTTTTCCGCTCAATCAAGAGATGCAAACCAAGCTCCTCCACAGGCGCGGCAAGCAACCGTCACTACAACTGCGCGGCTCCATTTTGGGTTTCTCGATCCGAGCGGGCGCGGCAAGAATCCCTTCGGCTCGTTTGGGCTCTCGATTGACCGGCCGCGCACGAAGCTCACGCTCGAGCCTGCGCCGGACTTTACGGTCAGCGGGGCAGAGCGCGATCGCGTCGAGCGCTACCTGAGGAGCATCGCCGAGATTTGCGGCGTGCGGCAGGCCTATGCGGTTCGCATCGAGGAAGCCATTCCGGCCCATGCAGGACTCGGTTCAGGGACGCAGCTTGCGCTAGCCGTGGGCTCGGCGTTTGCGGCGGTCGAGAACATCAGGCTATCGCCGCAGGAGATTGCGGCGCGGCTTCAGCGCGGGGCGCGCTCAGGTATCGGCATTGCAACCTTTGCGCAAGGCGGCGCCGTGCTTGACGCAGGACCGTGCCAAGGAAAGTTGCCCGAGCTCGTCGCCTGCGTCCCCTTCCCGCCTCATTGGCGCGTCCTCTTGATCCTCGATGCGAGCTATAGGGGGCTCGCTGAGGCGAGCGAGCGAGCGGCTTTCGAGATTTTGCCGAATTTTCCGGAGAGCGAGAGCGAGGCGCTTCGTCAGAGGATCACCGAGAGAGCTCTGCCTGCTCTTGCCGCAGGTGATTTCAAGACATTCTGCGAAGAGATCGGCTACCTGCAATCCTGCATGGGGAGCTATTACGCCCCGGTGCAAGGAGGTGCCTATGCAAGCCCACGCGTCAGCCGGGTGCTCGATTGGCTGCGCAGCAAAGGTCTTACCGGACTTGGACAGAGCTCGTGGGGGCCGACCGGCTTTGCCTTCGCGAGTTCGGAGGCTGAAGGCGGCGCCCTTCTCCAAGAAGCACAAGCGCGGCACAGCCGGCCGGGACTCAGCTTCAGCCTCGCCCAAGGGAATAACGAGGGCGCCAAAATCGAGACAGGCTGAACAAGATTACATAAGTCACAACATCGAGACAGTTTGCCGGCGCATTAAGTGTGATAAAGCGAGGCGCCTCATACTGCCGGCGCTTGCGATCGATCTCAAGCGCCGAAGCATGCGCGCAACGGTTAGCAGGGAGACAAGAGGATCATGGGAACGCCGCGCATTCTGCATATGATCACGCCGCTCAAGCATATGAGCCCATTCGACGTGAACATGGCACTCGATGCCGGTTTCGATACGGCCATTCCCTACACCTCGGTGACGCTAGATGACGTGACCGGCCTCGTGCAGGACGCGATCTTCTCGCGCGGACCGGAGGGAGTAAAACGGACCGGCATGTTCATCGGCGGAAAGCGCGCGATCGAAGCCCTCGATATGATGAAGCGCGCCAAGGCGGCCATGGTCCCGCCCTTCGAGATCTCGGTGTTCGCCGATCCGGCGGGATCCTTCACCACCGCCGCGGCCATGGTCGCTTGCGTCAAAGTCGCGCTCAAGGAGAAGTTCGCGACCGAGCTCAACGGCAAGCGCATCGCCATTTTCGGCGGCACCGGCGTGGTCGGCTTCGCCTCGGGCGTCATTGCGGCCATCGACGGGGCGCAGGCGACGTTGATCGGCTATGACGGACCTGACCGCGTGCGCAAGCTCGCCGAAGAGGCGAATGCTCGCTTCTCAGTTAACATCGCCTATGCCGACGGCTCGACCGAGGAGCAGAAGGAAGAGCTGGTGCGCGGCGCCGATATCATCTTTGCCGCCGGGCCTGCCGGCAAAAGGCTGATCACGCTCGACCAGATGAAGCAGGCGAAGCATTTGCGCGTTGTCACCGACGTCAACGCCGTGCCGCCATCGGGTGTGGAGGGCGTGGGTGTGAACGACAATGCGACGCCAATTCCCGGGATCAGCGCGGTCGGGATCGGCGCGCTTGCGGTCGGCAATATCAAATACAAAACCGAGGCCGGCCTGTTCAAAGAGATGATCGAGACCGAGAAGCCGCTCTATCTCGATTTCCGCGACGCCTACGCCCTTGCCCAGAAGCTCGCGTCCTGAGCCGCGCTCGCTCTTGATCGCTGCCGCCTCGGGGCGGGCGTTCGCAGCCTCTGCACGGCGCGCTGGGCTCACGCCTCTGGTCGCCGATTTTTTTGCCGACGCAGATACGCAAGAGTTGGCGCCTGCCTGCCGCAAGCTTCCCGGCGATATCGCCCGCGGCATGACGTGGAAGGCGCTGGCGCCCGCACTCGACGCGCTTGCCGAGGCCGCTCCTTCCCCAGTGCTCGGGCTTGTCTATGGCTCAGGCTTCGAGGATCGCCCCGAACTTTTGAAGCTGATCGCTCAGCGCTGGCCGGTGCTCGGCAACGATGCCGCCACGGTTAAGCGCATCAAAGCGCCGGAGAGTTTCTTTGCCGCGCTCGATCGGCTCGGTGTCAAGCATCCACTCACAACCATCGACCCTCCGTCGCGTGGCGCAGGCTGGCTCGCTAAGCGGATCGGCGGCGCTGGAGGCAATCATATCGTCTCGAGCCGGCTCAACAATTTGCGCCGCAAGGTCTACTACCAGCAGCGCGTTCAGGGCCGGCCGGTATCCGCGCTCTTCGTTGCGAACGGAAATGGGGCGCGCGTGCTCGGCTTCAGCGAGCAATGGACGGCACCATCCACCCGCAGCCTCTGGCGCTATGGCGGCGCTGTGCGCCCAGCTTCACTGTCGGCCGTACTTGCTCGGACGATGACATCAGCTGTGAAGCGCGTCGCCCACTCATTCAAGCTGAAGGGGTTGGGCTCCGCCGATTTCATGGTGAGCAGCGAAGAGGCTCTTCTGCTCGAGATCAATCCTCGGCCGGGCGCCACGCTGGACATCTTCGACAGTGGCAGATCGCCGCTGCTCAAGCTTCATCTCGACGCGGTTATCGAGGGCAAGCTCCCCCGCCGGAGCCTCAAATTTTCAGATGCGAAGGCGTCCGCCATCGTTTATGCGAGGATCGGCATTGCCGTCCCGCCTCGCTTGAAGTGGCCCGATTGGGTCACCGACCGTCCTAAGTCCTCGGAATGGATCGACAAAAACCGGCCGATATGCACTGTGTGGGCCCGCGCGAGCACCAAGGGGCGCGCCAAGCGTTTGGTTGGGGAGCGAATTGTCAAAGTCCTGTCTGGTTTTTTGAGCTGGGGGGAAGAAGGTGAACAAAAGAGAAGAGATCATCGAAGCGCGCCGAACGGATTGGCCGAGCGTCAACGCCAAGGTTGAGCCGCTCGTCAAAGCCCTCATCGATGACACCGACGCCTTGCGCATCGATGTGACGCGCGGGACGCTTGGCGAATGCCGTATTGATTGCGGCGTGCGTGCCGTTGGCGGGATCGAAGCCGGGCGCCGCATCGCCGAGATCTGCCTCGGCGGCCTTGGCAACGTGGCGATCGAGACGACCGACACCGACAGCGCCTGGCCCTTCGTGGTCACCGTGCATACCAGCCAGCCAGTGCTTGCTTGTCTCGGCTCGCAATATGCAGGCTGGAGTCTCACCGGCGAGGACAACGGCAAGAGATATAGCGTGCTCGGCTCTGGTCCCGCTCGGGCCATCGGCTCCTCGGAGAAGCTGTTCGATGAGCTCGGCTATCGCGACCAGGCAAGCAGCGGTACGCTCGTACTCGAAGCCGACAACCCTCCTCCGCCAGCGCTCGTGCAACAGGTTGCCAAGGCCTGCGGGCTCAAGCCTGACCGGCTCACCTTCATTTATGCGCCGACATCGAGTCTTGCCGGCACCGTGCAAATCGCCGCGCGCTGCCTCGAGGTGGCCCTACACAAGTCGCATGAGCTGCATTTTCCGCTGAACCACATCGTCGACGGCATCGCCACCGCGCCCGTCCCGCCGCCAGCGCCCAACTTCGTCGCCGCCATGGGTCGCACCAATGACGCCATCATCTATGGCGGCCGCGCGCAGCTCTTCGTCTCTGGCGGAGCCAAGGAGGCGAAGACTCTCGCCGAGAACCTGCCAAGCCTCAAGTCAAAGGACTACGGCAAGCCGTTCGCCGACATCTTCGCCGCGGTGAAGGGCGACTTCTATGCGATCGACCGCATGCTGTTCAGCCCTGCCATGGTGACGGTAACCTCGCTCAAGTCCGGCGAGAGCTTCATCGGCGGCCGCATCGATACGGCTGTCTTGTCGCGCTCCTTCTCCTAAAAAACATGCGCGAAACGGGCGTAAGCGATCCCGCCATCGTGATGTTTGGCGATGGGCGGGACTGGCATGGCCGCAAGCTCACGAAGGCCTTCAAGCGGCGCGGCATCACGCCCCTGCTCGCGCCGCTCAACGCCTGCGGTTTCTCAACCGAGACGGCCACCGGGCTTGCCATTCCCGGCCTCGGTAACAGGTTGCCCGAAGGCGCATTCGTACGGTTCGTGCCGGGCGGAAGCTTCGAGGAAGTCACGCTCTATCTCGGCGTGCTCCATGCCTTACGCAAACTCGGCGTCGTGGTGTGGAACGATGCGCGCGCCATCGAGCGCTGCGTCGACAAATCCACCACGACGTTTCTGCTTGAGCGCGCGGGACTTCCAACTCCGCGCACTTTTGCCAAAGCGAGCCGCACCGAGGCCGAGGCATTCGTGTCGGCCCTTGTCGACCAAGATCACAAGCTCGTGCAGAAACCGTTGTTCGGGGCGCAAGGCAAGGGTCTGCGCCTGATCGCCTCGCCTGCCGACCTTGCCCAGCCCGAGGAGGTCAGCGGCGTCTATTACCTTCAGGAATTCGTACCGCCGGCCCAAGGGCATCATCAGGATTGGCGGCTCTTCGTGTGCCAAGGCCGCGTCATCGCCTCGATGATCAGGCATGGGTCGAGCTGGATCACCAATATCAAGCAGGGAGCGCGGGCGAAGGCCGCAATCGCAAGTCAGGAGCTGATCGACCTTGCCACTCGCGCGGCTGCCTGCGTCGGCGCAAACTATGCTGGAGTTGACATCATTCAGGCGCGTGACGGCCGCTTTCTCGTGCTAGAGGTCAACTCCATGCCGGCCTGGAACGGATTGCAACTCGTGAGCCATGTTCGCCTCGCCGACTATGTGGTCGATGCTTTTCTCGACGCAGCCCTTGCGCCAACGCGCCGCGAGGGCCAAAAGGGCGCTTGACCAGAACGAAGAAAGACGCCATCGCGCGAAGCTTTCGCGACGCCTGCCTTGCCGAGCTTGATGCTCTGAAGCCCGGCAACGTGCATCGCCATGGCGACGGACATGGTATGTCGGTTGCCGACTTCGAGAAAAGCGCTGAAATGGCGGCGCCGGTGATCGGCCGTACCGGGCTCTCGGTCGGAACGCGCATCAAGCTTGCGGTCGAAGCGACGCGAGGCGCCGTCGGCCACAACACTAATCTCGGCATCATCCTGCTTGCTGCGCCGCTCGCCCAGGCGGCGCTGACCCGTGGCCGCAACAATCTTAAGGGCCGCCTCGCCGGCGTGCTGCAAAAGCTCAGCATCGAGGACGCGCGGGAGGCCTACCAGGCGATCCGAGAGACCCGCCCAGGGGGACTTGGGGAAGCGCCGGAGCAGGATGTCGCCTCCGAGCCCACCGTAACCTTGCTCGAAGCCATGCGCGCTGCAGAGATCCGCGACCGCATCGCCTGGAATTACACCCACGACTTCACCGATGTCTTCGATCTTGGCCTGAAGTGGCTAAGCCACGCTCGCGAGCGCTGGCACGATCAGTCCTGGGCTGCGGCGCGCGTCTATCTCGGCTTCCTCGCTCATGTGCCCGACACGCTGATCGAACGGAAATACGGGGAGAGGATTGCCGCCCGCGTGCGCGAAGAGGCGCGGCCCATCGAGTCTGGCTTGCTTCAATCCGCCTCTCCGGAGGCCATGGCGGCGCCGCTGAAGGCGTTCGACCTTGCGCTAAAAGAGCGCGGGCTGAACCCTGGAACGTCGGCAGACCTTACAGTCGCAACGCTCTTCGCGGCAGCTCTGGAGGAGCCCCAGAAGCATTGATAATTGCCAAATTTTGCGGCCCTGCGCCGCGAACAATCGACTTGCCCAGCCTTCCAGCCCCGGCTTATCTTCTCGGCGCGGAGCTCTAACCAGGAGTTGCCGGACGGAGGCGTTTTAGCTAACCAGCTTTCGTTGGCTTGCCGTCGGCGGCATCGCCGCCAGCGCCCGCTAGATTGTTCTATCGTAACAGCCCATTAGGGAGGGGGTTTTCATGCCCAAAATCAGTGGTACTTGTGTAGGCGAATCGCTGGTCGGTGACGGCAACGAGGTTGCTCACGTCGACCTGCTCCTTGGCCCGCGCGGAGGCGCCGTAGAGCAGGCGTTCACCCACGCGCTGACCAACAACAAAGACGGCTTCACCACGCTGCTTGCGGTGGTCGCGCCCAACCTTTTGTGCAAGCCCCCAACGATCCTTTACAACAAGGTGACCATCAAGGATGCGCGCCAGGCGGTGCAGATGTTCGGTCCGGCGCAATATGCCGTGGCCAAGGCGGTCGCCGATTCAGTCGCCGAAGGCGTCATCCCTGCGAACGAGGCCGATGATCTGTTCATCACGGTCGGCGTGTTCATCCACTGGGAAGCCAAGGACGACAAGAAGATCCAGGACTTCAACTATCGCGCCACCAAGGAAGCCATCGCTCGCGCCGTGAAGGGCGAGCCGAAGGCGTCCACCGTCACCGCGGAGAAGGACAAGGTC
>DATFVO010000183.1:0-4157 GCA_035260265.1 Methyloceanibacter sp. | reverse complement strand
TCGGCAATCAATTGCTGGGCGCGCTCTTTGTGGGTCTCCATCCATTTGCCGCCGGCGAAGAACGTGGCCTTCACGCCTTGGGCGCGGAGAAGGTCGACGATCCGCCCGTCATAGCCGGCGACGTCGCCGTCGCTCTCGCAGTGATCGAAGGTGAGTGCGATGAGCTTCTCGCCGGTCGGAAGCTCGACGCCCCTGATCGAGCCGCGCAGCTCTTGTGGCACCGGCGTGGCGGGGGAAAGTGACTCCTGCTTGAGCGCTGGGGTGTCGAGATGGAAGTGGGGCCGGCTCGATCTCACCTCCTGCCCAGTGCCAGCCAAAGCCTGAGGCGTCCAGCACTCCTTGAGCAGGCTTTGATCTTGCGCCGAAGCACCCTTGAGCCAGCATGCGGCAAGCGTAAGCACGGCCATCGTGATTGCGGGACGCATGATCTTTGACGTTCGTCGGCCCTAGCTGCCGCATAGAGCGCGCTTACGCCTTTGTGCGTCAACCGCGCAAAGGTCGCGGTTGAAAACCAGGGTTTGGCGCTTCTCCCTGGTCAGACGGGGAAAATATTTTTGCTACAAGCAGGAGTCCCAGTCGCCGCTTCGCGCGTTTCAGCTTCGGCCTGATCAGGTCAAAGAAGCCATGTCCAAAGCGTCACTCGCAGTGGCCATCGTGGCCACCATTCTCGCCTGCCCAGCCTATGCCGCCGATCTCTGCAACGACGCCCATATGAAGCAAATGGATCAGATGATCGCGCAGATGACTGACACAGCCAAGCAGAAGGAAGCGAGGGCAGCCCTCGATCAATCGAAGGCGGCCATGAAGAATGGCGATACCACGGGCTGCATGAAGCACATGGCCGAGGCCCACAAGGCTATGGGCTTGTAGGGCCGGCGCTACTTCGTGAGCGAGGTGGGGGCCGCTTGCGAGATCATCGGGCAGTCGAGCGTCTTCTCGAAACCATAGGTGACGAGGCCGACCCGGCGGAATTTGGTGACGCTGGGGAGAACCTGGGCGAGCGCCGCCCGGACCTCATCAATGCGTGCTTGCGAGTTGGGGATGCCGAGCGTTTGGTTGCCCGACATCGATCCTGAAGCGTCGAACACGATCATTGCGTCTTCAGTACAGGGCGAAGGCTTCTTCTCCTCTTCGGTTCTGCCCGCGCCGCTGCCAGCCATCAGGGTTGTTAACGCCATGACTGATAACGAAAAAAATGCGGCAGGCGGCATGGCGACTGCTGGCACGCTCAAAGATCATTGCTCAGATCTCCCGATAGGCTTGCCGACTTTTACCGTAGGAACATGCCGCGCCGTTAGCCTTCGTGTCGCAGTCGAGGCGCACCGGGGCAGAGGCTAACCCTTCCCCTTGGTGCGGGTGTTATGCGGGGCTGCGTGGCGCTCGAGGAACTCGATCATGGGAGCCGCCACGTCGATCCCAGTGGCCTTCTCAAGGCCCTCGATGCCCGGCGATGAATTGACCTCGAGCACCAGCGGGCCGTTTTTAGATCGCAGCATATCGACGCCGCAAACATTGAGGCCGAGCGTGCGCGCAGCCCTCACCGCCGCGCTCCGCTCTTGCGGGGTGATGCGCACCTTGTCGCCCGAGCCGCCGCGATGCAGGTTCGAGCGGAATTCGCCGGGGGGACCTTGCCGCTTTATCGAGGCCACAACTCTGTCGCCGATCACCAGCGCGCGGATATCGGTCGAGTCGGCCTCCTTGATGAACTGCTGCACCAGGATGTTGACGTTAACGCCCTGAAAGGCCTCGATCACCGACTTCGCCGATTTCGCCGTCTCGCCGAGCACCACGCCGATGCCTTGGGTGCCTTCCAGCAGCTTGATGACGACAGGA
This sequence comes from Methyloceanibacter sp., assembly GCA_035260265.1. GTDB lineage: Bacteria > Pseudomonadota > Alphaproteobacteria > Rhizobiales > Methyloligellaceae > Methyloceanibacter. The sequence goes on along the minus strand of DATFVO010000183.1, from coordinate 2,324 downwards.
GGGCCGCCGACAAGATTGATGATATCCTCGGCTTGGCGTGGGTCGTGGGTGAAGGCCGTGATGGGGAGTCCGATGCCGCGCCGGGCAAGCAACTGAAGGCAGCGGAGCTTGTCGCGCGAGCGGCCAATGGCAACCGATTCGTTCAAGGGGTACACCCCCATTACCTCGAACTGCCGAAGCACGGCAAGACCGTAGAAGGTCACTGAAGCGCCGATGCGCGGGATCACCGCGTCGAAATCGTCGAGCCGCCGCTTGCGGTAATAAAGAGCCGGACGGCGCGAGGTGATATTGATCGACACACGCAGCGTATTGATGATCTCGATGTCATGCCCGCGTGCACGCGCAGCCTCGACGATGCGGCGATGGCTGTAGAGGTGCGGATTGCGCGCAAGCAACGCGATCTTCATGGAATTCTCTCGGTATCGTTTAGCGCAGCAGCTTGCTCGGCTTGAGGGAGGGGGAGCGCCGGCGCCGAGGTCTTGGCGGACGCGTGCCGAGAAGATAGGAGCGGCCGGGCTCGATCAGCGCGCGACCTTGTAGCGCGGTGCGGCCGAGCAGCATGCGGAAACCCATCTGGTCGCGATTGGCGAGCGCAAGCTCAATCGGCCAGGAGCGTTCGCCGAGTTTGAGCAAGGTCTTGATGACGTAGCGGCGCTCGATGCCTCCGCCCGAGTTCCGCACCGTGCGCTCGTCGATGGCGCGGGCTTCGCAAGCGACCTTGCTCCACTGCATCGGGTGCAGCTCGAAGCGAAGCCAGAGCGCGCCGGCGCGGCGGAAGGGCTCGATGCGGTAGGCATGAAGCGCGCTGGTGCGGGCGCCGGTGTCGATCTTGGCCTTGATGGCGTCAACCCGGAGATCAGGCAGGCTCACCCATTCGCGCCAGCCGATCTTGATCTGCTCTTTTTGGGTGAGGCGGGCTTCCATACGAGGCGGCGAGAGAGGCAGGTGGATATGTCCAAGGCTCATGTATCACAGTGCCAAATGATTGGCTTAGCTTCTGTAGCGGGCCGGGCTCAACTATAGTTAAGGTGCAAGTTCTGGCGGGGATGCAAGGCCATGGGCAAGAACCAGCACGTGGTCAGCGTTGGCGATCGATGGGCGGTGAAGGAGGAGGGCGCCGCAGAACCCTTTGCCGTGTTCAAAACCCAGAACGAGGCGTGGGAGAAGGCGAAGTCAATCGCGAGGAAAGGGCGCTCCGAGGCGTTGCTCCATGGCCGCGACGGCCGGGTCCGCGAGCGCAATACCTACGGCCACGACCCGGTGCGCCACAAAGGCTGAAGCCTCACGGGCTGAAGATCAGCGCCACATAGACGATGAATAGCAGGATGTGGACCGTGCCCTGCAGCACGTTGGTGCGCACGCCGCCGAAGGTGAGCCCGCTGACAAAGAGGGTGAGGATGAGGAGAACGGTCTGAACCTCGTCTCGATACCGAAATCGACGATGATGGCGCGGAAGTGCGAGAGGAGCACGATCGGAAGGAGGGTTAGGAGGAGCATCGCCACGTGAAAGGCGAGCGAGTTCCGTCCACTGCCGCCATGCAGCGCGTCATGCTCACGCTCTGTCCGGCCGCTATGCGAAGGTTCGGCAAAGAACGCCCTGTGCCGCACCGTCTGAATAATGACGAACACGACATAGAACAGGACGGTGATGGAGGCGAACAACACTGCCTTCATCGGCGCCTGGCTCGGGTCGGGCTCTGTCTTGGTGTAGTTCGGAATGATCAGCGAGAAGACCGCAAGCGAAGCAATCACCACCAGGAAGGCGCGTGCGCCGGCGAGATTATATTCCTGCTCCCAATACGCAGCGCGCCCATGAGCAGCGCCGTGTCCACCATGCCGTTCAGCACGATCATCAGGGTGGCAAACGTCGCGTCGCGAGCGAGCGTCGGGTGTTCTCGCCATGCAGCATGATCGAGGCGAGCAGCGCCACCTCGATGATGATCACGGAGAGCGTGAGCATGAGCGTACCGTAAGGCTCGCCAAGCCGTTCGGCGACAGCCTCGGCGTGGCGCACCACGCTGAAGGAGCATCACATCATCGTGCCGAACAGCCAGACAAACAAAAGAACGGTGAGGGGATAGTTGTCGAGGTTGGAGAAGAGCGTCTGCTGGAAAATATCGGCGAGGACGACGCTTCCAATCCCCGCAATGGCCGGCCCAAGGGTGGCGATGAGCGCGCGCCAATCTTGCGCGGCTGCCGGCTCGAAGGTCTCGCGCTTGTTCATCAAGGCCCCCGTCTCCCCGGCCCGCTCCGGACTCAGCATGCCCGCGGGATGATGAGGCGAAACTATCACAGCGACGCTATGCCGCGAGGTTAACCCGTCA
>DATFVO010000182.1:0-10132 GCA_035260265.1 Methyloceanibacter sp. | reverse complement strand
GCGCTCGCCATCTATGTCGAGCCCGGTAAGGAGGACCGCTGTGCCTGGGCCATGGAGTCGTTGAAGCGTGCCATGCGCTGGGACGAGGAGCGCTTCGGGCGCGAATACGACCTCGACGTATTCAACATCGTCGCGGTCAGCGATTTCAATATGGGGGCGATGGAGAACAAGGGCCTCAACATCTTCAACGACAAGTTGGTGCTGGCCGGGCCTGACACGGCAAGCGACGCCGACTACGCCTCGATCGAAGGGGTGATCGCGCACGAATATTTTCATAATTGGTCTGGCGACCGGGTCACCTGCCGCGACTGGTTCCAGCTCTGCCTGAAAGAGGGGCTCACCGTCTTTCGTGATCAGGAGTTCACCGGCGACACGCGCTCAGGGCCAGTTGAGCGGATCGCCGCTGTGCGCATGCTGAAGACGCATCAATTTCCCGAAGATGCGGGGCCTCTCGCCCATCCCGTGCGGCCTGCCTCCTATATCGAGATCAACAACTTCTATACGTCGACGGTTTACGAGAAGGGCGCCGAAGTCTGCCGCATGTTGCAGACGCTGCTCGGCCGCGAAGGGTTCCGCAAAGGCCTCGATCTCTATTTCCAGCGCCATGACGGAGAGGCGGTAACTGTCGAGGACTTCGTCGAGGCGATGGCCGACGTCTCGGGGCGCGACCTGTCTCAATTCATGCGCTGGTACACGCAAAGCGGCACACCGGAGCTTGCCTGCTCGCTCGACTACGACGCCCATGCCAAGACCGCGCGGCTCTCCGTGAGTCAGGTCGTGCCGCCAACGCCAGGCCAGACCAAGAAGGAGCCGATGCTGATCCCACTCAAAGTGGGCCTCATCGGCTCGAACGGCAATGAGCTTCCGCTTCGTCTCAATGGCGGCACTCTGGCCGACGGGTTGCTCGAAGTGACCGGCCGCGAGCAGGTATTCGAGTTCCATGACATCCCTGCCCCGCCGACGCCCTCGCTTCTGCGCGGCTTTTCGGCGCCGGTGCGGCTCACCACGAGCCTCGATCCCGACAAGATCGAGTTCCTGATGATCCATGACTGCGACCCATTCAATCGCTGGCAGGCGGCGCAGACTTACGCGACCGATCTCCTCACTGCTGCTGCACGCGAGGGGGGAAGCCTTGAACGCGTCACCGGGCGCGAGGCCGCACGGCTTGCGCATGCGCTTGGCGTCACGGCGCGCGACGCTTCTCTGCTTCCAGCCTACCGCGCAGAGTTCCTCAAGCTGCCAAGCGAATCCGACGTCGCGCGCGAGCTGGCCCGCAATGTCGATACCGATGCTGTGCACGCGGCACGCGAGGCTTTGCGTTCGGCGATCGGCAACGAGATCAGGACCACCCTTGCCGAGCTCTACGACAAGACGAAACCGACAGGTCCCTATTCGCCCGATCCTGAAAGCGCAGGTATCAGGGCCTTGCGCAGCGCTGTTCTCGATCTTCTGGTCGCAACCGGAGAGAGGGCCGAGATCGCCCGCGCAGAGCGACACTATCGCCAGGCCTCGAATATGACCGACGCCATCGCGGCTCTCTCCATCCTCTCGCATCTTGAAGGGGCGCCGCGTGGCGAGGCGCTAGACCATTTCTATGCGCGTTGGCAGGACGAGCCGCTCGTTCTCGACAAATGGTTCGCAGTGCATGCTCGCGCGGCCCGGGTTGACTCGGTCGAGACAGTGCGCACGCTTCTCTCCCACCCGAAATTCTCACTCAAAAATCCGAACCGCGTGCGGGCCCTGATCGGGAGCTTCGTCCATGCCAACCCGACCGGCTTCAACCGCCCCGACGGCGCCGGCTATGACCTGCTGGCAAGCCAGGCGCTCGAGATCGACGGCTTCAACCCGCATATGGCCGCCCGGCTGCTCGGCGCCTTCGAAAGTTGGCGGATCCTCGAGCCTGTCCGGCACGCCCGCGCCAAGGCCGTGCTTGAAGATTTCGCTGCCCGGCAACTCTCCACAGACAGCTACGAGATCGTCACAAAGACCCTCGGAACGACCTAGAGTCGGCCGTTCGTCAACCGGTCATTAACCGCTTTTCCACAGTTTTCCCCTAGACAGGCGGAATCGTTATCGATTCCATTAGGTCGAGCGATTCGGAGATGCGGCACTTCTCCGCTTCGACGTGAGAAGACAAGGGGGACCGAATGGCGCTGGCGCGTTCTGCGCGTGAGGGAGTCGCTATCGCGGGACCATCTTGGCTGGACCCCCTGGCGCTTGTTGGTCGTCTTCCGAAAACTGAACTGCCCAGCCACCTCAGTCCTATTCTCATCACTGCCTTTGTCGGCGTCGTCCTGGTCGGCTTCATCTTTCAGATTCTCCACAGCAGACGCGCCGAGCTCGATTCGGCCCGCCACAGACTCGGACTGATGGCCGATGTCGCTGCGTTGAATCTCCAGGACAAGGCTCTGAAGCCCGATACCAGCTGGCAGGCTGCGCTTGCTGCGAGCCTGCCGAATGGCGCTACGGCGGATGGGCGCACGGTGCTGCTTGCCGATGGCGACGGCTATATAAAGGCTCGCGCGCCGCTCGACGGCACTTCCGGAAACCTGCTGACAATTCTCGGGCCGCAGCAGCCGTTGACCATTTTCGGCGCAGACGCCGGCGTTCTCGAGATCGCTCTTGCGGACGACACCGATGCCATCGTCACCGTCCGCGATGTGCCAAAGACCGACGCGCAACTTGCGTTCGTTCAGCCGGTCGACGAAGCGCTTGCCGATTGGCGGAGCGTGGCCAGCCTCGAGCTTACGCTCCTCATTTGCACCGGGCTGGTGCTCGCCTTGTATGCCGGCGGCCTCCGGCATCGCAGACCTGCTGCCAAGCGCGAGCACGACGATGCCTTAAGCAAGAAGCTCACCGAGGCTCTTCCCGGTTGCGGCATCTGGCGATGGAATCTCGCGCGCGGGCACGTCCAATGGTCCGCGCCGATGTACCGGATGCTTGGCCTGGAGCCTGCCGGCAAAGCCATTTCGTTCCGTTTCATCGCCCAGGCATTGCATCCCGAGGATGACCTCCGCGGCGAGGTCGACTGCCATCTCCGCGACGGCATCCCACTGTTCGACGGCAGCTTTAGGCTGCGCCATGCCGATGGACATTGGGTGTGGCTGAGGCTACGCGGAAACATCACGCGTGGCGGCGGGCAGGAGCCTCATCTCACCGGCATCGCCGTCATCGCCGACCACGAGCAGGCGCATAGCTCTGCCGACGCCAATGCGCGACTGCGCGACGCGGTCGAGACGATCTCAGAGGCGTTCGTGCTATGGGATCGAGAAAATCGCCTGGTCATGTGCAACAGCAAATATCAGCAGTTCCACGGCCTGCCTGATGAGATGGTGCGGCCTGGCAGCTCCTATGACGAGGTGATCGCGTCTGCCTCTGAGCCGATCGTTTCCAAGCGCGTGGCGGTCGCCGGATCGAACGACGACGATAGCCGCACCTACGAGGCGCAGATCGAAGACGGCCGCTGGCTGCACATCAACGAACGCCGGACGCGCGACGGAGGCTATGTAAGCGTCGGTACCGACATCACCGTGCTCAAGGAGAGCCAGCAGCGGCTCGCCGAAAGCGAAGGTCAGCTCAGAGCAAGCGTGGCCGAGCTCAGGCTTTCGCGCCGCGAGCTGGAGCAGCAGAAGCAGCAGCTTGTCGACCTCGCCGAGAAATATGCTCTCGAGAAGAACCGCGCCGAAGCCGCCAATCGCGCCAAGTCCGAGTTCCTCGCCAATATAAGCCACGAACTACGCACGCCGCTTAACGCCGTGATCGGCTTCTCCGAGGTGATGCAAAAGGCGCTATTCGGCCCGCTAGGTCATGCGAAATATCAGGAATATGCGCGCGACATTTACGCGAGCGGCACCTATCTGCTTGAGGTGATCAACGACATTCTCGACATGTCGAAGATCGAGGCTGGCCGCATGTCGCTCGATGTTGACAGCGTTGATGTGGCCGACATCATCGCCGACAGCATGAAGGTGGTGAGCCAGGCCGCAACCGAGCGTAATATCTCGCTCGACCGCCATGGTCCTCTGCATCTGACGCTGGAAGCCGACCGCCGCGCCCTGAAGCAGGTCTTCCTCAATCTGCTGTCCAATGCCGTGAAATTCACTCGCGACGGCGGCAGCGTCGATGTGAACCTGTTGCGCACGCGCAGTCACGTGAAGGTCGCCATCAAGGACACGGGCATCGGCATCCCTGAAGCTGACATCGCCAAGCTCGGCCGGCCCTTCGAGCAGGTCGAGAACCAGTTCTCCAAGAGCCATCAGGGAAGCGGGCTCGGGCTTGCCATCTCCCGCGCGCTGATCGAACTGCATGGCGGGAGCTTGCGCATCACGAGCCGCGAAGGCCACGGCACCACCGTGACCTGCCTGCTGCCGGTGCGGCCGGTGATCTCGGAGGAACCGCCCAAGCTCGCCGCCTCCGCCTGATCTCTGCTGCTACAGCAAATACCGGAGGTCGGCCGGAAATTTGTCGCCGGCGCCGAAGATCGATTGAAGCAATCGATCTGCCGCCGCATCCTTGAACTCGCCAATTCTTATGGCTCACGCACCGTCGCTGACGGCATCGAGACCTGGTCGGATTTCTTGACGGTGCGCGATCTCGGCTTCGATCTGGTGCAAGGGTCTCTGTTTGCAAAGCCAATGAGCGCGGAGAAATTCGCGCAACCTCTGGGCCGCGCTCCAGGGCTCCGCTGCACTGCCGCTCTCAAAGTCAATCGAACGGCTTAGTATCGCGGGCGGAGCGCAGCCGACCGGAACCAGCGAGCGGCCCGCCAGGTTTTCCAACAAGGACACCGACATGCCATGGCGCTGAACTGATGCTCCTCAAGCCACGATGCGCTCGAAGGCGTCGCGCACGGCGGCAAGCGTCTCCTTTAGCATCGCTTCGAGCGTCGAGAAGTCGGACATGTCGGAGGCCCGCGCAAGCAAATCCTTGAGCGCGCGCGGTGCCTCTTGCGCCACGAACGGCTTGTCCAGGCAGAGCCTCAGCACCTGAGTGAGCGCGTGATAGAGGCGCGCGGCCAGGATGAGGATGTCGGCGTCGCCCGGAGCAAGCACACCAACGGCTGAAAGCTTGGTGAGCGCGGCCTCGGTATTCTGGTCGAGCATGTCTGCATGCGCGTTAGCGTTCACGACCTGCAAGAACTGGGCAACGAATTCGAGGTCGATCAACCCGCCTCGCACCTGCTTCAGGTCCCAAACATCGGACGTCCCCTTCTCCCCGGCAATCCGCGCCCGGATGCCCCTGACATCCGCGGCAACGGCGCTACGGTCGCGCGGGCGGGACAGTACCTGTTTGATCGTGGCGTTGATCGTCGTCCGCAGAGAAGCAGCGCCGGTGATCACGCTCGCGCGGGTCAGCGCAAGATGCTCCCAAGTCCAGGCCGACGCCTTCTGGTACTCGATGAAGCTCGAAAGCTTGGTCGCGACCGGCCCCTGACTGCCCGAAGGCCGGAGCCGCATGTCGACTTGGTAAAGCGAGCCTTCGGCCGTCTCGGCGGAAAGGGCAGCGATCAGGCGCTGGGTGAAGCGCGCGTAATAGAGCGGGCCAGGCAAACTCTTCGGTCCGTCTGACTGAGCGTCCTCGCCCTCATAGTCGTAGACGATGATGAGATCGAGGTCTGAACCCGCGGTCATCTCGCGGCTGCCGAGCTTGCCCATGGCGACCACCGCCGCCTGCCCTCCCTTCATGCGCCCGTGCTGCCGCTCGAGTTCTGCCTCGACGCGGCTTGCCAGCGCTTCGATCAAGGTTTCAGCGAGGCCTGCATAGGCCGCACCAGCTTGGTTCGCGGAGATCGTGCCGGAGATCACTCGAACGCCGATGAGGGAGCCCTGCTCGCGGCCAACGATGCGCGCCCTATCTAGCGCGTCTTGGTAGTCGGTGGCCTGGGCAAGCGCGTTTGCCACAAGCTCTTTGAGTTGCGCTGGAGTCGGCACCGTGCCGAAGAAGCCGGGGTCGAGCACGGCATCGAGGAGCCGCGGGCGCCGGGCGATGATGCGGGCAAGGCGCGGCGCCGTTCCCATGATGTCGGCAACGAGCCTGAGCAGGCTCGGATTGGCGGCGAGCAGGGAGAAAAGCTGCACGCCGGCAGGCAGCTCGGCAATCAACCGGTCGAAGGTGGCAAGCGCGAGATCAGGCTCGGCGGTGCGACCGAACGCCTCTAGCAATGTGGGAAGAAATTCGGTGAGTCGCTCACGGGCCCGCGCGCTCCGCGTCGCGGCGTAGCGGCCAGACTGCCAGGCGCGAATGGCGGCAAGCGCGCCACTAGGGTTGCGAAAGCCGAGCCTCCCCATACTTGCAAGTGCCGCGGGGTCCGCCTCATCCGCCACAACGAGGATCGTGGCCGAGCCGACCGGCTCCGGCAGCTTCTCGAACAGAGCGCCGTAATGGGTCTCGACGCGCTTGAAGGCGTCGACGAGCGCGTCACCGAAGGCGTTGGTGTCGGCAAAGCCCGACAGCCGGGCGACTCGGTCGAGCTCCCGCCGGTCGGCCGGGATGACATGCGTCTGCTGGTCGCCAACCATTTGCAGCCGGTTCTCGATGCGGCGGAGAAAGAGATAGGCTTCGGTCAGTTCGCGGGCAGCCTCGCGCGCGATCCAGCCGCCTTTAGCCAAGCGTTCGAGTGTCTCGACGGTGCCGCGCGTCCTAAGCTCAGGGTGCCGGCCTCCGGCGATAAGCTGTTGGGTCTGGGCGAAGAATTCGATGTCGCGGATGCCGCCCCGCCCGAGCTTGATGTCGTGGCCTCCGACAGCGATGGCGCCATGGCCTTTGAACTCGTGCACTCGGCGCTTCATCGCGTGAATGTCGGCGATAGCGGCGTAGTCGAGATATTTGCGCCAGATGAACGGCGAGAGCTGGCGCAGGAACTCCTCGCCCGTCTCGCGGTCGCCCGCAGCAACTCGCGCCTTGATGAGCGCGGCCCGCTCCCAGTTCTGGCCGAAGCTCTCGTAGTAGGTGAGGCCTGCATCGGTCGAGAGCGCGATCTGCGTTGCCCCCGGATCAGGGCGCAAACGAAGATCGGCGCGAAACACGTAGCCGTCAGGAGTATGCTCCTGGAGAAGCCGCACCAGCTCGCGCGTCAATTTCACGAAGAAAGTAGACGGCTCGATATCGGGCGTAAGCCCGGCCCGTTCGGCGTCGTAAAAGACGATGATGTCGATATCGCTCGAATAATTGAGCTCGTGCGCGCCGAGCTTGCCCATGGCAATGACGAAATAGCCGGACGCTGGAGATGAAGCGTCGGCGGGCGACGTTACTTGCCCCGCCTTACGAGCCTTGCGGAACAGGAACGCGGTCGCCTGCTCGAGCACGGCGTCTGCCGCCTCGCTCGTGGCCTGAAGCACGCTCGACGTCGGCCAGACGCCGCCAAGGTCGGCAAGCCCGGTCAGGAGCGCCACCCGCTGCTTGAAGCGGCGCAGCAGAGCCGTGACCTCTTTGGCAGTGGCCGCGCCGGCGATGCTTATTGCGAGGGCCGTTCGTGCCCCCGTCGAATGAACGTCAGGATCGCGCAGAAGGCATTCGGCGAGGATGGCGGGATCGCGCAGAGCGAGAGAGGCGAGATAGGGCGAGCCAGAAAAGGCCGCTTCGAGGAACTGCCGGACCTTGGGAGCGTCGCCGAGGAGCCTAGCAGCCAGGGCAAGTTCGGGAGCAGCGGCGAGCGACTTCGTGACAGTGTCGAGCGCATCGGCCCCTCGCGCCGCGTCGAAGGCGAGCGGCGTCTTGGTGATGCGCTCAAAGAAAGCCGTCACGCTGGCCTGATCTCTGCTCCCGTGAGCACCTGGGCGGCCGCTCCATTGACAACTGCCTCACTCTCAACTGGCAAGGCGAGGACGACCTGAAGCCCCGGCTCATTGTCCTCGAGCCTGAGGGTGCCACCATGCAGCCTCGCGACGGCTGCCACAAGGCTCAAGCCCAGTCCGCTGCCGGGCTCGGAGCGGCTTGCCTCAAGCCTGACGAAGCGATCGAGCACTCGCTCGCGGTCTGCAACGGGCACGCCAGGCCCGCGGTCAGTTACCACGATCTCTGCGGTAGACCCCTTCATGAGCGCGCTAACTTCGACTTCGGGCCTGGAGCCATTGCCGCTCGACGGCTCGGGCGCCCCATATTTGAGGGCGTTGTCGATCAGATTGGCGATGGCCTGGCCAAGCAACTGGCGGTCGGCGCGGACGAAAATGGGAGCGTCACTTTCAGCCCTAAGCTCAATGCCGCGCTCCTCCGCGACCGGCTCGTACAGCTCGGCCACGTCGCGCAAAAGCGCCGATACGTCGAGCTTCTCCCGGTTCTCGCCGCCGGCGCCAGCTTCCAACCGCGCAATGGATAGAAGCGCATTGAAGGTCTTGATCAGTCCGTCGGCCTCCTCGATGGTCCGCTCCAGAGCGTCGCGATAGGCCACCTCGCCATAGGGCTCGCGCAAGGCCTGCTCAACGCGATTGCGCAGGCGGTTGAGCGGCGTCTTGAGATCATGCGCGATGTTGTCGGAGACCTCGCGCAAGCCTGCCATAAGCTGCTCGATGCGCGCGAGCATCAGGTTGAGGCTTTCGGAGAGCCGATCAAGTTCGTCGCCAGAGCCAGTGACCGGCAGCCGGCCGGTGAGGTCGCCATCCATGATGGTGCGCGTGGTGGCGGCGAGTCTATCGATCCGTGCAAGCAGCTTGCGGCTCACCCAATAGCCGCCGCCGATACCGAACAAGGCCATCACGCCCAGCCCCCACAGCATGGCTGATCTCACCATGCGGGCGAGCTCGCGGCGATCCTCGATGTCGCGGCCCACAATCAGGCGGTAGCCGCTCGGCAGGCGGAACACATTGGCGAAGGCGAGTCTCTTCTCGACGCCGCCGGCCGCCGGTCGCTGATAAACGAACTCGACGGGTCCCAAGCTGTCCCAAAGCTGTGGCGACACGGCACTGAGATTGCCGGCGAGCCTGCGGCCCTCGCTGTCGGCCACGAGATAGAGGCTGTTACCGGGCGTTCCGCTACGCTCGGCCACGGTCCGCACGAGCTGCTCGAGCCCGCCTGCCCGGTACTGCTCGGCGAGGCCTCTCAGCTCGGCGTCGATGGTCTGGTTGAGCTGCCGCGACAGCAGGACCGTCGTGTTCCAATAGATATAAAAGATCGCGACGATCGCGGCAGCGCTGAACAGCGCAAGATAGGTCAGCGAAAGGCGAAAGGTGGTGGTCCGGTAGAGCTTAGTGAGCGCTGTCACGGATGGTGTAGCCGGCGCCTCGGACCGTGTGCAGGAGGGGGTTGCCGAAATTCTTGTCGATCTTGGACCTGAGGCGGGAAATGTGGACGTCGATGACATTCGTCTGCGGGTCGAAATGATAATCCCATACGTTTTCGAGCAACATGGTACGCGTTACCACCTGGCCCGCGTGCTTCATCAAATATTCGAGCAGGCGAAACTCGCGCGGCTGCAACATAATCGCTTCACCCGCGCGCGTCACCTTGTGCGACAGGCGGTCGAGCACGAGGTCGCCCACGGCAAGGCGCGTGCTGCCCTCCTCGGGAGAGGTGCGTCGCGCCAAAGCCTCGATGCGGGCGAGCAGCTCGCTGAAGGCGTAGGGTTTGGTGAGATAGTCATCGCCGCCGGCGCGCAGGCCTTTGACGCGGTCGTCGACCTCGCCGAGCGCGCTCAGAATCAGGGCCGGCGTTCTGATCTCCTCGGCGCGAAGGGCCTGGATGACCGCAAGGCCATCGCATTTCGGCAGCATGCGGTCGACGATGAGCACGTCGTAGGCGTTGGCTTTTGCAAGGTCGAGGCCGGTCTGGCCGTCGCCGGCATATTCGGCGACATGGCCCGATTCCCTAAGCGCCCGCTTCAGGAAGTTTGCGGTCTCCTGATCGTCCTCGATGACCAGCACGCGCATGGTTGGGAAATCTCCGGGCGGTTGCCTTAGACGCCACAGATGAGGACGCTGGACATGCCCTCGAATGGGAGGCGGGCGGCGCGGCGGGGGGAAACCGCGCCGTCCTCCGGCGTAGAAGGCCGGCTAAGCCTTCTTCAGGGAAAGCGCCACGAAGCGCGTCTGATCGCCGGACTTAACCTGCATTAGGACCTTGACGGTGTCCTTGTCCTTGTCGGTCTTGGCACCGTCCATCGCCTTCTTGACGCCAGCAGCGACATCTGACGGGTCCGAGA
>DATFVO010000181.1:0-9428 GCA_035260265.1 Methyloceanibacter sp. | reverse complement strand
TGGTGCGCGACGGCAAGGATGCGTCGGCGCTCTATGTGCTCATGCCGATGCGGGTATGAGGGCCTACCGAAGCGAAAAGGATGAGTCTTTGGCAGTGGCGGGCAAGGAAGCAGGCCCTCACGCCGACCGGCTGTTCGTCCGTGAGCTGAAGCTCACTGATTTCCGCAACTACGCGAAGGCGCAGCTTCACCTCGATGCGCGCCCAGTGGTGCTGGTCGGCGATAACGGGTCGGGCAAGACTAATCTTCTGGAAGCCGTTTCTCTACTCGGGCCCGGCCACGGCTTGCGCGGGCGCCCCTATCAGGAGCTTTGCCGGAAGGATGGCGCCGGCGGATTTGGCATCGCCGCGCGCGTCGTCTTGAGCCAGGACGAGGTCGAGATCGGCACCGGGCTTGCCCCCGGCGCGCGCGACGAGAGCACTGGGCGTACCGTGCGCATCGCCGGCAAGGACGAAAGCCCCGGTGCGCTCGGAGAGATCGTGAAGCTCGTCTGGCTCATCCCAGCCATGGACGGTCTCTTCACCGGTCCTGCTTCTGAGCGTCGGCGCTTCCTCGACCGGCTGGTGCTAGCGATCGATCCCAAGATGCGCTCACCCCTTGGCCGCTACGACCGGGCGATGCGGCAGAGGAACCGGCTGTTCCAGATGCGCGAAGGGAGCCCTGCGCTGTTCGCTGCCCTGGAAGAGCAGATGGCGGAGGCTGGCGCTGCGATCGCCGCCGCGCGCCTCGATGCCGTGGATCGGCTGGCGACGCTGATTGACCGTACGCGGAGCGCGCGGGGCGACTCGCCCTTCCCTTGGGCCGCGCTTGCCCTCGAAGGAACCCTTGAAGGGTCGCTCGCTGACAAGCCCGCGACCGAAGTCGAGGACGATTTCCGCACAAGCCTGAAGGCCGGACGTGAGCGTGATAGGGCGGCGTCGAGGGCCCTTGAAGGTCCGCATTTGAGTGACCTAATTGTGAGTCACGGTCCCAAAAAAGCCCCGGCGTCGACCTGCTCTTCAGGCGAGCAGAAGGCGCTTTTGATCGGGCTTATCCTCGCCAAAGCTGAGCTCATCAAGGAACTCGAAGGCATCTGTCCGCTCGTCCTTCTGGACGAGGTTGCGGCGCATCTAGACCACTTCCGTAGGGAGGCACTTTTTGTTGAAATTTCAAGGCTTTGTGCCCAGGCCTGGATGACCGGGACCAACCGCGACTTGTTCGCCCCGATCGCACAAGAGGCCCAAATCTTGGCAGTGAATCGGGGTATTATTAGCGCTTGATTCACGACTGACGGCGAGACCGCCGAAAAGACCAACAACTGCCATTCAGGGAACCATGACGCCAGCTTCGAAACGCAAAGCCGCTGCCGCTGCAGAGTACGGCGCCGAGTCCATCAAAGTGCTGAAAGGCCTCGATGCCGTTCGTAAGCGGCCGGGCATGTATATCGGCGACACCGACGACGGCTCTGGTCTCCACCACATGGTCTACGAGGTGGTGGACAACGCCATCGACGAGGCGCTTGCGGGCTTCGCCGACGAGATCTTCGTCACCCTGAACGCCGACGGCTCAGCCACAGTCGAGGACAACGGCCGCGGCATTCCGAGCGAGATTCATAAGGGCGAAGGCGTGTCGGCCGCCGAAGTGATCATGACCCAGCTCCATGCCGGCGGGAAGTTCGACCAGAACTCCTACAAGGTGTCTGGCGGCCTGCACGGCGTCGGGGTGTCTGTTGTGAACGCGCTGTCCTCCCAGCTCGACATGACTATCTGGCGCGACGGCAAGGAGCATTTCATGCGCTTTCATGACGGCGTGCCGGAGAAGCCGCTCAAGGTCGTCGCCGACGCCGGCGCCAAGACCGGCACGCGCATCACCTTCGTGCCAAGCACCAAGACCTTCACCATGGTCGAGTTCGATTATGCGACTCTCGAGCATCGCTTGCGCGAGCTTGCGTTTCTGAACTCTGGCGTGCGCATCGTTCTGTCCGACCAGCGCGGCGTTGAGCCTAAGGTCGAGGAGATGCGTTACGAGGGCGGCTTAAGAGCCTTTGTGCGCTATCTCGACCGCACCAAGCACCCGCTGATCGCGGAACCGATCGTGGTCGAGAAGCAGCAGGACAAGATCTCGGTCGAGGCGGCCCTGTGGTGGAACGACAGCTACCACGAGAACGTGCTCACCTTCACCAACAACATCCCGCAGCGTGACGGCGGAACGCATCTCGCCGGCTTCCGTGCGGCGCTGACCCGCACCGTCAACACCTACGCTGCCGAATCCGGCATCGCGAAGAAAGAGAAGGTGGCGCTGACCGGAGACGACGCCCGCGAAGGGCTCACCTGCGTGCTCTCGGTCAAGGTGCCGGACCCGAAATTCTCGAGCCAGACTAAGGACAAGCTCGTCTCCTCAGAGGTGCGTCCGGTGGTCGAGAGCGTCATGGCTGACGCACTGTCGGCATGGTTCGAGGAGAACCCCGGCGAGGCGCGCAACATCGTGCAGAAGATCGTGGAGGCCGCCGCGGCGCGCGAGGCTGCGCGGAAGGCGCGCGAGCTCACGCGGCGCAAGGGCGCGCTCGACATCTCCTCCCTCCCTGGCAAGCTCGCTGACTGCCAGGAGCGCGATCCCGCCAAATCCGAGCTGTTCCTGGTCGAGGGCGATTCGGCCGGCGGCAGCGCGAAGCAGGCGCGCGACCGTGCCTTCCAGGCGGTGCTTCCCTTGCGCGGCAAGATCCTCAACGTCGAGCGCGCCCGCTTCGACAAGATGCTGTCAAGCGCGGAGATCGGCACGCTGATCACCGCGCTTGGCACAGGGATCGGCCACGACGAGTTCGATCTGTCGAAGCTCCGCTACCACAAGATCATCATCATGACCGACGCCGACGTTGACGGCGCCCATATTCGCACGTTGCTTCTTACCTTCTTCTACCGGCAGATGCCGAAGCTCGTTGAGGGCGGGAATCTCTTTATCGCCCAGCCGCCCCTCTACAAAGTGTCGCGCGGCAAGTCCGAGCGCTACCTCAAGGATGAGCGGGCACTTGAGGATTATCTCATCGGCGAAGGACTCGAAGACGCGATCCTGGTGACCGGCGACAATGCGAGCCGAGGCGGCGGAGACTTGCGCGACATCGTCGAGACCGCACGCAGGATCAGCGCGATCCTCAAAGGCCTGCACAGCCGCTATTCGCGCTTCATTGTTGAGCAGGCGGCGATCGCCGGTGCGCTTAGCCCCAAAGTGCTCAAGGATCCGAAGCAGGCGCAAGCCGCTGCGACCTATATTGCCAAGCGCCTCGATGCCCTCTCGGAGGAAACCGAGAGAGGTTGGCATGGCGAGGCCCTGTTGGAAGGCGGGTTGCGGTTCTGGCGCGAGCTCAGAGGCGTCATGGAATCGCATCTGATCGACGGGCCGTTCATTGCCTCGGCGGATGCGCTCAAGCTCGACGGTTTCGCTCCGCATTTGCAGGAGGTCTATGCCAGGCCGGCGATGCTCAAGCGCAAGGACACGAGCCTCGTCGTGCATGGGCCGAGCGAGTTGCTCGACGCGGTGATGGCGGCTGGGCGCAAAGGGCTCACGCTCCAGCGCTACAAAGGCCTCGGGGAGATGAATCCAGAGCAGTTGTGGGAGACCACGCTCGACGTCGACACCCGCACCATGCTGCAGGTGAAGATCAAGGAAGGCGAAGACGCCGACGATATCTTCTCCCGGCTCATGGGCGACGTGGTTGAGCCGCGCCGCGAATTCATCCAGGCGAACGCGCTGCAGGTTGCCAATCTGGACGTGTGACACTTACGTGTCGCTTTGGCGATTTTTTCCTTGTTTTCTTTGGCCTTCCGCCATTGAAGCCTTGCCGCTTCCCACGCAAACTCTACCGAAAGTCGAGTACGGCAAGCGCTCACATGTCCATTGCCGTTCGCGCCTATGCCAACGCTGATGACGCGCTGATCGCCTGGCGCCCAAAGCCCTGGCCAGACGAATGGTTGGGTTCGCCCTGTGGAAGCGCGACCTCAAATCGGGCGCCGAGCCCCCAATCAACAACAGGATCCCTCCGAAGGAAGGCGCGGGGTCGGTCCCGGACGACGGGATCTCCTCCCTCCTATCGCCGATCCGCCGTTGCATATGGTTCGACCACAGCATCAATGCCGGCGATCGAATGCAATATCGCGTGGTGCCGATTGTTGCCGCCGGGGGTAACTTCCAACCAGTCGACGCAGAAGCAAGCGATCGGAGCGATCCTAACGAGGCAAGCGCGGAGAGCGGTGCTGGTCTTGCGGGTATTTTTAACCGCGGGATCATCATGTCGCAGGCGGTGAGCCGATTTGTCCAAGGTGAGGTAACGGTTGCCCGATTGAAAAAACTCAAATCGCAGCTTGCGACTCCCGGCTTCCCAATGCTGCGCTATCTCGCCGGTCAGTTACGGCATGCGCTGCTCGATTTTCTCTCCCAAGCTCTGAAGCGCGGCAGCGAAATCTACGCGGCCCTCTAGGAAGTCAATGATGAGGAGCTGATCCAGGCGATCGAAGCGTTTGGCCCGGCTGGTCACGTTCTTCTTGGCAATGGCAGTGCGATGCTCGACGGGCTGGCCGATCGACTCGGGAAGGCTCGGCTCGAGGTGAAAAAACGCGCGACCTCAGCAAGGCAGGACGCTCATCGCCAAGCGTGCATAACAAGTTCGTCGTAGAGGTCAATGGGACTTGCTCGCTGCGGCAGTAGACGACATGCCGCCTGATCTCATCGCCAATTCCACACCGACCGAAGCTGGTCCTATGGGTCATCTTTTCGACATCGGCTTCGGAGAAGAATGACGAGAATTTGGTCATCGTGCGCGGCGACCAACGTCTCGCGCAGATTTATGCTGTGCACGTTCAGATCGTCTATGATCACTATTCGTGGCGTGCGTTCCTCGCCGAGGACGGAGACCCGTGCACGCTGTACGCTAGTCTTTCTGGGTGGGAGACCGGCTCAAAGGCTCGCGACCTTGCCTTCTGGATGCTGGACCCGGTCGGCTAAATCACTGGCGCGGTTCAGACTGTCGCGCCGCGTCCACCAGGCCGCAATTCCTTAACGCTGTGGCAATGCGGAACGCCTAGCCTCATCCGCGAGAAGGCGTCGCCAGGTGCCGGAAAAGCCCGGCGAAGCTCGATCTCGCTTGGGGTCATCGGGGCGGACAATCCATGCAAGGCGCGCGGCGGAGCGCAAAACCCGGCGCTAAGGTCACTCGCCGGAGCGAGCCCAAGCTCGGCTCGCGGTCCCTCGGCCCACAGGTGCGGTCGCGCCCACGACGCAAGAGGCGCAAGGCCTCGCGCCTAAAGCTCGCGCTCGCCAACCGTCCCCTTCTCTACAAGAGCATCAGGCTTACGCTGCTTTCGCTGATTTGGGGCACGATCGTGCTCGGCGCGGCGGTGGTCTATTTCATCTCCCAAGTGCCGGACCCGATAATCGCCGCGCTCGACGACCGGCCTCCCAACGTCACCATCTTAGCCTCCGATGGCACAGTGCTCGCCGAGCGGGGCCTGCGCCGCGGCCATGTACGCCTCGACGCACTGCCGCCTTATCTCGCTCAAGCGATCATCGCCACCGAAGATCGCCGCTTCTACCGCCATTTCGGCATCGACCCGCTCGGACTCGTGCGCGCGAGCTTCCGCAACGCGGCTGCCGGCATCGTGGTCGAAGGCGGCTCGACCATCACCCAACAACTCGCCAAGAACCTGTTCCTCTCACCTAAGCGCACGATGACGCGCAAGCTCGAGGAGGTGATCTACGCGATCTGGCTCGAGCAGCGCTTTACCAAGGACGAGATCCTCGAGCTCTACATCAACCGTGTCTATTTCGGCGGCGGCACCTATGGCGTTGAGGCCGCCTCGCAGCACTATTTCGGCAGGTCGGCGCGCGATGTGACGCTGTCGCAAGCTGCGCTCCTCGCCGGCCTGCTTAAGGCGCCGTCGAAATACGCGCCGACGCATAGCGTGAAGCTCGCGAGCGCCCGCGTCGACGAGGTATTGAACAACATGGTCGAGGTCGGATTCCTTTCGGCTGAAGCGGCGCGCGGCGCGAGCCAGCAGCCGCTCAATCTGTCCGCCAAGGGCGACGACACGGGCTATCCCTACGCCGTCGATTGGGTCGCAGAGCTTCTCCCGGAATATGTCGACGACAAGAACAGCGACCTCATCGTTGAGACGACCATCGACGCCGGTCTCCAGCGGGTCTCGCAACAGGCACTGCGCCAGATGCTCGACGAGGAGGGCCCGGCGCGCAAGGCAACCGAAGGCGCGGTGGTCGTGCTCGATCCTTCGGGCGGGGTGAAGGCTCTCGTCGGCGGCCGCTCTTATTCCACGAGCCCGTTCGATCGCGCGGTGAAGGCACTGCGCCAGCCAGGCTCGGCGTTCAAGCCGTTCGTCTATCTCACGGCGCTAGAGGACGGATACACGCCCGACTCGCTCGCTTATGACGGCCCGACCAACATCGCCGGCTGGCGGCCAAAGAACTATAGCGGTGCCTATCAGGGCGAGGTGAGCTTGCGCGACAGCCTCGCCCAGTCGATCAACACGGTGGCGGTCAGGCTCGCCTCCGAGGTCGGCCCATCGAACGTAGTGCGGACCGCGCAGCGCCTCGGTATTCAATCGAAGCTAGAGGACAATCCCTCGATCGCGCTCGGCACGTCGGAGATGACGCTGCTCGAGCTCACCAGCGCCTATGCGCCGTTCGCCAATGGCGGCCAGGGCGTGCTTCCTCACATCGTCACCCGCGTCCGCAACGGCGACGGCAAAGTGCTGTACGCGCGGCAGCGCTCGACCTTCGGCCAAGTGGTGGTGCCAGCCGATGTCGTAGCCATGAACGACATGCTGAGCGCAACTATTACAAGCGGCACCGGCAAGCAGGCGGCAATCCCAGACCATGTCGCCGCCGGAAAGACTGGCACCACGCAGAGCTTCCGAGATGCGTGGTTCATAGGCTACACGGCCCATTACGTCGGCGGAGTGTGGATCGGCAATGACGACGGCACGCATATGAAGAAGGTCACCGGCGGTACGCTTCCCGCCAAGCTCTGGCACGAGATCATGCTCTACGCGCATCAAGACAAGTCGCCGCTGCCGCTGCCCGGCACGCGCGGTCCGCGCTTGCAAGAAGCGATCGCCGGGCTGCCCTGGCCGTCGAAGAGCGGCACGCCGCTCTTCCAGCGCGTGCTCGGCATCCTTGGTACCCAGTAGATTACCTCTCCCCGGTGGGGAGAAGTCACGCCGCAGGCGCGGGTGAGGGGTTTCGAGCGCCTCTTGCTTCCCCCCACACCCCAACTCTCTCCCCACAGGGGAGAGGGGGCTTATTCGATGCTGCGCTTGGGCGAAGTGCGCGAGGACGGGAACCCCCCTTCGGCACCGTAGCGGTGCAGGCTCGCGCCGTGCTTCCTGAGCCAGCTCCGCGCCCCTTCATGACGCGGCATCGTGCGCTCGACCAGTCCCCAGAATCTCGGCCCATGATTCATGTGACCGAGATGCGCGACCTCATGCGCAGCGAGATAGTCGAGCACAAAAGGGGGCGCGAGCACGAGGCGCCACGAGAAGGAGAGCGCGCCGCTCGTCGAGCACGATCCCCAGCGCGTGGTCTGGTCGCGCACGAAGATCCGCTTCGGCGTGAGATCGAGGCGTTTTGCATGTACCGCCACGCGAGTCTTGAGGTCGAGATGGGCTTGGCGCTTCAGCCAATCGAGCAGGCGGCGCGGTGCGTGCTCATCCTCGCCTGCCACATACAGCCGTGGCAGCCTCCTGATCGACACCCGCGCGCCTTCCGGCCAAGCCGGAGCAGCCTTCGCGTCTTCCGCTTCTTCGAGCCACACGACCCCGCGCTTCCGCACCGACCCCGCGAATCTGAGCACATGAGCGAATCCCCGCAGCGGCACGATGGCGCCATGCGAAAAAGGGACAGGCTCTGACAATCCCGCGAGGCGTTCCTTCAGCCATCCCAAATGGCGCGACAGGAACTCGTCGGCGTCGGCGAAGCTCGAATAGACCGGCATGCTTAACACGGCACCGCGCCGCGCTTCGCTCACCTGCAAGCTGAAGCGTCGCGCCCGCGCGCTCCGTTTCAGCACCATTGGGATGTTGAGACCGCGGATTTTGACCTCGATGGTCTCGCCGCGTGCGAGATTGAGCCTCTTAAGCATTTGTACGCTCCCTACTACCGCCCGGTCCCCCTCCCGATTCGGCGGCCGATACACTAGCACAGGCTTTACGGGGAGCGCTCGCCTCTGCTTTAGGCAGTTCGTCCGAAGAGCCTCGAGACCAGGCGGCCGCGGTGCTGGTGCGTCCTCGTGAAACGCGTGATTTTCGGAGCTATTTCAGCGCGGAAGCGCGATCCGTTGAACACGCCGTAATGGCCGACGCCCGACTGCACATGGTGCTCCCGCTTGTTGTGGGGAAGATTCTTGCACAAAGTTTGTGCAGCATGGGTCTGGCCGACGCCGGAGATATCGTCTCGCTCTCCCTCCACGGTCATCAGCGCCGTCTTCTGGATCTTGGTTGGGTCTATCAGAGTGTTCCGGTGGGTCATCACGCCCCGCGGAAGCCTATGCTCAAGGAAGACGGTTTCGATGGTTTGCAGGTAATACTCGGCGGTCAAATCCATTACCGCGAGAAACTCATCGTAAAATTCGCGGTGTTTATCGGCGGAATCGCCGTCTCCTCTGATGAGATTATGAAAAAGATCGCGGTGCGCCGTGACGTGGCGATCAAAATTCATCCCCATGAAGCCGCTGAGCTGCAGAAATCCCGGGTAAACGTTGCGCATCACGCCGGGATAGGGCCACGGGACCTGAGTGATGACGTTGCGGCGGAACCATTCGATCGATCTCGCCTCGGCAAAGCGGTTGACGGCCGTGGGGTTGTCCCGCACGTCGATCGGCCCCGCCATTAGGATCATGGAGCGCGGCACTGCCGGGTCGTCCTCCGCCTCGAGCAGGGCGACCGCGGCGAATACCGGGACGGTCGGCTGGCACACCGCCATGACATGGACGTCCCCGCCGAAAAACCGGAAGAATTCAAGGATATAGTCGATATAGTCGTCGAGGTCGAAGGAGCCTTCGGCGCGCGGCACGAAGCGGGCATCCTGCCACTCGGTGACGTAGACGTCGTGATGCGGCAGGAGGTCACGCACGGTGCCGCGGACCAGTGTCGAGAAATGGCCGGCCATTGGCGCCACGATCAGGAGCTTGGGGTCCCTGTGGCGGCGCCAAGCCGAAACGTTCCTCTCGAAATGAATGAGGTGACAGAAGGGCTTAGAGATGACGACGTGCTCCTGCACGGCGACCTTTCGGCCCCTGATCTCAGTCGAGTCGACCCCCCACAAAGGCTTGGGATAGCGCCGCGTAGTCCGCTCGAATAGCTCAAGCGCCGCCGCGGTGCTCCGGCCAAGCGGGGTATAAGCCGCCGGATTCAAAGGGTTACGAAAGAGGAGCCGGTAGGCGTCGGCTGC
>DATFVO010000180.1:0-14004 GCA_035260265.1 Methyloceanibacter sp. | reverse complement strand
GGCAGGACCAAGCATAAATTCGCGGCTGCAAGCCACAATCATGGTGACAATTTGGCGCGGCCGCGCTAGTGTGCGCCCGACAACGTGGGAGAGTTCGGGACCGGTATCGATCTCGGCGTCACGCGTTGAGATTGGACCAGGTCCAAGTCTTGGGAGGAAGTAACTCCAGGCGCGCCGATCGTGCAAAATGCATGGGCGCAGCTGCTCTAGCCAAAATCTCGATTGTCTTCATCGACGGGCGAGCCTTGCGTACTAAGAGATAAGGAGTCGCGTACTTGAAGCAAGGTCGGTCCGACCTTGCTTTTTTTGTCCCGTGCTCCGCTTCGCCGGTCACTCCACGTGCTCGTAGCGCGGGAAGAACGGAATTTGATCGAGCGTGATTAAGTGGTCCACGATAATGACGTAGAGCACGGCAAACACAATGCTCGATACCACCGTCGTTGCGACCATCTTCGGCAGCAAGTTAGGCAGATGCGGCGCGCTCTCCGCCGTTCCGGGTGAGGCCTTCTCCCCCGCCTCCTCCGAGGTGCGCACGCCAATCGGCAGCATGGCAAACAGCACGGTCCACCAGATCACGACGTAGATCGCTATCGCAAAGGCGAGCGTCACTCTTAAGCCTCCTCGAGCTCGACGAGCGTGCCGCAGAAGTCCTTGGGGTGCAGGAATAGCACGGGCTTACCATGCGCGCCGATCTTTGGCTCGCCGTTGCCGAGCACACGGGAGCCTTGGGCAATCAGTCTGTCGCGCACCTCTTTGATGTCTGGCACCTCGTAGCAGAGGTGATGTATCCCGCCGTTAGGATTACGCTCGAGGAAGGCGGCGATCGGAGAATTATCGCCGAGCAGGCCGAGGAGCTCGATCTTCGTGTTCGGCAACTCGATGAACACGGTCGTGACGCCGTGCTCCGGCTGATCGACCTCGTCAGAGACTTTGGCGCCGAGCGTGTCGCGATAGACTCGGATCGCGGCCTTCAGGTCGGGAACGGCGATGGCGACGTGATTCAGGCGCCCGATCATCAAATAGTTTCCTGAGGCTTCATTTAGTGCGCTACCTGAGCGCTATATCACCGTCAAGAGCACTGAGCACACAGGCTTCTTGCCCCAAGCCTGATTGACTGCGGCCCGGACGCTGCGGCGGACCGCTTCGCTCAACAGCGCCTGGTCCTTGCGCCGTGGCTTGGGAATGCTCTCAATCGTGCCGATCACGGCGTCGCGTGCGATGGTCGCAAACGGAACGCCTTGCGTGTCGGCCTGTGGCAATCCGGTCAATGCAACCTCAGGCTCGGCGAGCAACGCGCCCTTCTCCGAAAGAACCAGAGAGACCGCAACGGAGCCGGCAAAGGAGAGCTTGCGGCGTTCGCGCACATGTCCATCGTCGGCACGGGTCAGAATTAAGCCGTCGCGGTAAAGACGCCCGACCGGCACCTCGTCGATAATTGCCGCAGGGCCAGGCAGGAGCCGCACCATCGCCCCATTGCGCGCACGAACGACCTGTTCGACACCAAGCTTCTCGGCCAGCCGGGCATGAGCCTCAAGATGCCTCCCCTCTCCGTGCATTGGGATCGCGATCGCGGGCTTCACCCAGCCATAGAGCTGCTCAAGCTCGCCGCGACGTGGATGGCCCGACACGTGGACCGGCGCATCGGTGTCGGTAATGACTTCGACTCCTCTGTCGGCTAGGCCGTTCTGCACCCGCGCCACGGCCTTTTCATTGCCGGGGATGGTACGCGACGAGAAGATCACCCAGTCGCCTGGATCGAGGGTGACGTTGGGGTGCTCGCCCTGAGCGATGCGAGCCATCGCGGCACGAGGCTCGCCTTGGCTTCCAGTGCAGAGCGCCACCAGTTTGCGGGGCTTCAAACTCTCGAAAGCCGTCTCTTCCAGGAAAGGAAGATCTGGATCGAGATAGCCCGTGGCTTGGGCCGCCTCGATGACGCGATACATGGCGCGGCCGACGACCACGAGGTCGCGGCCGGCGGCACGGGCGGCGCTAGCCACCGACCGGATGCGGGCGACATTCGACGCGAAGGTAGTTACCGCAACCCGCCCCGGCGCTTCCTTGATGAGACGATCGAGCGCGATGGCGACGTCAGCCTCGGACGGAGAAACCCCGTCGCGCACCGCATTGGTCGAATCGCAAATGAGTGCGGTTAGACCGTCAGTCCCCAATGCCTTCAGGCGCTCAATATCGGTTGGCGCGCTGGTCAGCGGATTTTCATCGAGCTTCCAGTCGCCGGTGTGCAGCGCTGCACCGAGCGGGCTCCTGATAATGACGGCAGACGGTTCGGGAATCGAGTGAGACATGCAGACGAGCTCGACGTCAAACGGGCCGATGGTGCGGCGTGCGCCAAGCGGGATGATCTCGAGCGGAAAGCCATTCACGAGACCGATCTCGGCGAGCTTCGACTTGAGCATTTCGGCGGTGAAGGGCGTGGCGTAAACGGGAATGCCACCAAGAAACGGCCAAAGATCGATCACCGCGCCGAAATGATCCTCGTGCGCATGGGTAAGGAGGAGTCCGGCAATATTGTACCGTTCCTCTTCAATGAAACGGATGTCGGGGAGGATCAGGTCGACGCCAGGCTCGTAGTCGCTGCCAAAGGTGACGCCCATATCGACGATAAGCCACTGACGCACACCGTCCCGTCCGTAACCGTAGAGATAAAGGTTCATGCCGATCTCGCCCACGCCGCCGAGCGGTAGGAAGACGAACTCAGCCCCCTTTTCGTTTGTTTTTTGTGACATGTCGGGGTTTCGCGGCCTCACCTCCTGGAGAAGAAGACGTCGCCAGCGAAGATGCGATGCTCGGCGCCATCAGGCGTCAGAAATCTAAGGGCACCCTCGCCGTCGAGCCCGCCATAGACGCCCTCGGTCTCTTCGCCGCCGATCTTGACTGTAAGCGCACGCCCAGTGTGGCCGGCGCGGTCTAGCCAAGCGCGCCGGATGGTCGGGAAGCAGGAACCCTCGCCCCACCGTTTGAGCCATTCGTCAGTGCTTGAAGCGAGCACTTCGAGCGCGTCGGCGGGCGTGACGGTCATGCCATAGGCGGCAAGGCTCACCGCCGGCTGCGGGAGGCCTTCGGGATGATTTGCGAGATTGACGCCCGTGCCCATCACCACGACGGATCGGTTATCGCCCGAGCTGCCTACGTTCTCGAGCAGCACGCCGGCGAGCTTCTCGCCGCTAAGCAGCACATCATTTGGCCATTTGAGCAGAAGCTCGGACCGTCCTTCGTAGGCAATCAGTTTGGCGATGGCGTCGTAGGTGATGATGCCGGCAAGAAGCGCGACCTGTCCGGCGACTTGAAGCGGGCAGTTCAGCCCGATGAGCAGACTCGCAAACAGATTGCCGTGTTGCGAAATCCATTCGCGGCCGCCGCGGCCGCGGCCTTGAGATTGCCGCGCCGACCAGATCCACAACGGTCCCGGCTCGCCGGCCAGTGCGCGCCGCCGCGCTTCGGCGTTGGTGGAGTCGACTGTCTCCATCCGAAGAAGGCGATAGCCGCTCGGCAATTTGGGCGATGGAGACGAAAAATACGTCATCTAGAACAATGACTTGGCGGCAGCCCCGGCAAAGGCGACCAGCGGCGCGGGATAGATGAAATAGAGCAGGATGAAAAGTCCGGTCACCCCAAGCACTGCGGCAAGCGGCGTGTCCATCGGCTCGAACCGTTCAGCAGGGGCGTCGAAATACATGATCTTGACGATGCGAAGATAATAATAGGCACCCACGACGCTCAACAGCACCCCGATGACTGCAAGCGCGTAGAGTCCAGCGTGGATGGCTGCGAGGAACACGTAGAACTTGGCAAAGAACCCTGCAAGGGGTGGCACGCCGGCAAGGGAAAAAAGCAGCATCGCCAGCAGGAAAGCCATCAACGGGCTCGTGCTCGAAAGCCCCGAGAGCTGGTCGATGTCCTCCACCATGCGGCCGTCGCGGCGCATGGCGAGGATGCAGGCAAAGGTGCCGAGCGTCATGGCGAGATAGATGGCGAGATAGATGATGACGCCTTGCACGCCCTCGGTGGTGCCAGCCGCAAGCCCGACCAGCGCATAGCCCATATGGCCGATCGAGCTGTAGGCCATCAGTCGCTTGATATTGGTCTGGCCGATGGCGGCGAATGAGCCGAGCGCCATCGAGGCGATGGCGAGGAACACCACGATCTGCCGCCATTCCAGTGTCACCGCCGGGAACGCTGTGATGAGTACCCGAGCGGTGAGCGCCATTGCGGCGAGCTTGGGTGCGGCGGCGAAGAAGGCTGTGACCGGCGTGGGCGCCCCCTCATAGACATCAGGCGTCCACATATGGAAGGGCACGGCTGAGATCTTGAAGGCGAAGCCAGCCATGAGGAACACGAGGCCGAAGATGAGCCCGATATTCGCACCCGACGGCTGTACAGCCAGGGCGATATCGTCAAAGCCGGTCGAGCCGGTGAAGCCATAGACGAGTGACGCGCCGTAGAGCAGCATGCCCGAGGACAGCGCACCGAGGACGAAATATTTGAGCCCGGCCTCACTCGATCGGGGCGAGTCGCGTTGGAAGGCGGCCACCACATAAAGCGCGAGGCTCTGCTGTTCGAGCCCGACGTAAAGCGCGATGAGATCGTTGGCCGAGATCATCATCAGCATGCCGGTCGTTGCGAGCAGCACGAGAACCGGAAACTCGAACCTCACACCGCCGGCGCCGCGCCAATAGTCGACGGACATGAGGAGGGCAACGGCGGCGCCCGCAAGCGTGAGCAGTTTCATGGTGCGCGCAAACGGATCGACGATGAAGCTCTTGTGAAACAGGGTGGTGGTCCCCTCGCCGCTCGCGACGAAAATCCCGGCGAGGGCGAGGAGAATGATCGCCAGCCACAATATGAGCTCGCCGCGCTCTCGCCTCGTCGCGACGCCAAGCATCAGCAGAACCAAGGCGCCGCCCGCAAGAATAAGCTCTGGAAGCGCGACGTCGAGATGAAGCGAGCGGAGCATCTGCGGGCTCCTACGGTAACAGCGCAAGCCGTGCGTGATCGGCTGCGGCAAGGCTTGCATGGTAGCTCTTGATCAGTGCATCGACCGACACAGCCGATGTATCGAGAATCGGCGCTGGGTAGAAGCCGAAGAGGATGGTGAGCAGGATGAGAGGCGTCATCACCGCGACCTCACGCCAGGTGAGATCAGTGATGTATCGGAGACTTGCCTTCTCAAGCTTGCCGAAAATGACGCGGCGGTAGAGCCAGAGCGCATAAGATGCCGACAGGATAACACCAGTGGTGGCGAGGAACGCGACCCAGGTGTTGATGCGGAAGGCGCCGGTCAGGCTCAGGAACTCGCCGATGAAGCCGCTCGTCCCCGGTAGCCCGACATTAGCAAGCGTGAAAACCATAAAGCAGAAAGCATAGAGCGGCATGCGGTCGGCGAGCCCGCCATAGGCATCGATCTCGCGCGTATGCATGCGGTCATAGACTACGCCGACACAGAGGAAGAGCGCGGCCGAGACGATGCCGTGCGACAGCATCTGGAAGATGCCGCCTTGGAGGCCCTGCATGGTGATGGTGAAGAGGCCGATAGTGACGAAGCCCATGTGCGCCACCGACGAATAGGCGATGAGCTTCTTTAGGTCCTCCTGCGCCAAGCACACGAGGGAGGTGTAAATGACGGCGATCACCGAGAGCGCGAAGATGAGCGGAGCGAACTCTGCCGAGGCGAGCGGGAACATCGGGATCGAGAAGCGCAGGAAGCCGTAGCCGCCCATCTTCAGGAGAATGCCGGCGAGGATCACGGAGCCCGCGGTCGGCGCCTCGACATGAGCATCTGGCAACCAGGTATGCACCGGCCACATGGGAAGCTTCACGGCGAAAGAGGCTAGGAAGGCGAACCACAGCCAAGTCTGCATGCTCGGCGGGAAGCTGTGTGCGAGCAGCACGGGGATGTCGGTCGTGCCAGCCTCCCAATAGATCGCCATGATGGCGAGCAGCATCAGGAGTGAGCCGGTCAGCGTGTATAGGAAGAACTTGAAGCTCGCATAGACGCGGCGCGGACCGCCCCACACTCCGATGATGAGAAACATCGGTATCAGGCCGCCTTCGAAGAACAGGTAGAACAGCACGAGGTCGAGCGAGGTGAACACGCCGAGCATCAAGGTCTCGAGCGCTAGGAAGGCGATCATGTATTCCTTCACGCGCGCGGTGATGGCGACCCAGCTTGCAAGGATGCACAGCGGCATCAGAAAGGTGGTCAGCAGCACGAACGGCATCGAGATGCCGTCAATGCCCATATGGAAGCTGATCGGACCGAGCCAGGGCCTAAGCTCAACGAACTGGAATTGTGCGGTCCCGGGATCGAAGTCGCGCCATAGCAGGAGCGACAGCGCGAAGGTGGTGAGCGTGGTCCATAGCGCGATGTAGCACGCGTTGCGGAAGGCGCTCTCGTCCTGGCCACGCAGGAGCCCGATGAGAAGCGCGCCGAGCAGAGGCAAGAAGGTGACGGCCGAGAGGATCGGCCAGCTATAGCTCACGGTTTGAGTCCTCCGCTGGCGAAGATGAAATAAGTGATGATGATGGCTACGCCGACCAGCATGACGAAGGCGTAGTGATAGATATAGCCGGACTGGAGCTTCACCACGCGGTTGGTAATGTCGATCACGCGTGCCGCGACACCGTCAGGTCCGAGCCCATCGATAATCGCGCCGTCTCCAGTCTTCCACAGGAAGCGTCCGAGCCGCTTGGCAGGACGCACGAACAGCGCGTCATACAGCGCATCGAAGTACCAGGCGTTGAACAAGAAGAGATAGACGCCGCGGAACCGTTTGGCGAGGCCGAACGGCACGAGCGGGTTGGTGATGTAGAAATACCAGGCGACGGCGAAGCCCACCGCCATGGCGACGGTCGGTGCGAGCGCTACCCATAACGGCGCTTGATGGCCCTCCGCCGTATGAGTGACGAGTGACCCGCGCCAGAACTCGGCCTGTCCGCCGCCAATGAAGAGATGCGCGAATAGTCCGCCCGCCAAGAGCGAGCCAAGCGCTAAGAGAATGAGCGGCAGACCCATCGTCCAAGGCGGCTCGTGGGCATGCTCGAGCACGTCTCGGGGCTCACGTGGCTTGCCCTCAAAGGCAAGGAACATCAGGCGCCAGGAATAGAACGAAGTCAGGATCGCAGAGACGAGCGTGAGCATAAATGCGTAAGTCCCTACTTGGGAGTGCGCCGCATAGGTCGCCTCGATGATTGCGTCCTTGGAGACGAAGCCAGCGGTAAGCGGGAAACCCGTGAGCGAGAGGGTGCCGACCAGCATCATCGCCCAGGTGAAGGGTAGAACCTTGCGAAGGGCGCCCATGCGGCGAAGGTCCTGCTCGTGATGAAGCGCATGGATCACGGCGCCGGCGCCGAGAAACAGAAGCGCCTTGAACGAGGCGTGAGTAAAGAGATGGAAAATGCCGGCGTTGTAAGCGCCGACGCCCTCGGCTGCGAACATGTAGCCAAGTTGCGAGCAGGTCGAATAAGCCACCACGCGCTTGATATCGGTCTGCACCAGACCGACGGTCGCGGCGAAGAAGGCGGTGGTGGCGCCGATGATGGCGACGAAGCCGAGTGCAATTGGCGCGAGCTCGAATAGAGGCGAGAGGCGTGCCACCATGAACACGCCGGCGGTCACCATGGTGGCGGCATGGATCAGCGCCGATACCGGCGTAGGGCCCTCCATGGCATCTGGCAGCCAGGTATGGAGCAGGAACTGCGCCGACTTGCCCATGGCGCCCATGAACAGAAGAAGGCAGATCAGCGTCAGGGCGTCGACATGAAAGCCCAGGAACTCCATGGTCTTGCCGACCTGGTCGGGCGCCGAGGCGAATACCGTGTCGTATTGGATGGAGTTGAACAGGGTGAAAACCGCGAAGATGCCAAGCGCGAAGCCGAAATCGCCGACGCGGTTGACGATGAAGGCCTTTATCGCGGCCGCGTTAGCAGAAGGCTTGTGATACCAGAAGCCGATCAGGAGATAGGACGCGAGGCCGACGCCCTCCCAGCCGAAGAAGAGCTGGAGAAAATCGTCGGCCGTCACCAGCGCCAGCATGGCGAAAGTGAAGAGCGAGAGATAAGCGAAGAATCGGGGCCTGCTCGGGTCGTCCTCCATATAGCCGACGGAATAGAGGTGCACGAGGCCAGAGACATTGGTCACTACCACCAGCATCACGGCAGTGAGTGTGTCGATGCGGAGCGACCAGACGGACTTGAGCGCGCCCGAATCGACGAAGCGCATCAGCTCGATCCGGACTTCCTGGCCATGCAGCGCGACCTGATAGAAGGCGAGCCAGGAAAGCACCGCGGTAATCAGCACGAGGGTTGTGGTGACAACCTCGGCGGAACGTGCGCCGAGCAGCCGGCCGAGGAAGCCGGCAAAGATCGCGCCTGCGAGCGGTAGGAGGAGGATCGCCTGGTACATGCGCTACTTCGCCAGTTCCATCGTGAAAAAGAACAAGGTGAGTGTGAATGTGACCACCCAGAAGCACTGAACCAGAATGGGAATTTGGTCGACGAACTCGTTCCTGGTTGCGGACTTCAGGTCGGACTTCCCTCCCGCGGTGATGTATTGCTTGTAGCCAGGATCCTTGATCAGCTCGAATTCCATCAAAAAACATAACCTCGCCAATATCGACCGCATCTTCTTCTGCATCTCGTGAGAGATCACGAATCCCAAGATCGTCATCAAGATAGCGACGACGCGCGCCAGGAATGCGATCTCCCTGCTGTAGGTTTCACTGTGAGCAGGGTGGCATACGCAGTTACTAGGAACCACTGGGCAATCAGGTACGACTGTATCCGGCTATGCAGAACGTTGTCGGCGTTCTCTGCGATAGCCCAAATCGGGATCTTGCAATCCTCCTGAGCGGACGTGTCTGTTTGACTGGACATCTGCGCTGTCGAGACTCAACCCTTCAGAAGATCGATTTCGGCGACGTCGATGGTGCCGCGATTACGGAAATAGACGACAACGATGGCAAGTCCGATGGCTGCCTCGGCCGCGGCGACCGTGAGCACGATGAGGGCGAAGACCTGTCCCACGAGATCGTTGTGAAAGGCGGAGAAGGCGACGAGATTGATGTTGACCGCGAGCAGCATCAATTCGACGCTCATCAAGATGACGATAACGTTCTTGCGATTGAGGAAAATGCCGAAAATGCCGAGCGTCAACAGGATCGCTGCGACGGTGAGGTAGTGCGACAGGCCTATCGTCATGAGAGGCCCCTCCCCGTTTCAACATGCACGAGCTCAACAGACTTCTCGCGGGAGCGCCCCACTTGTACGGCGACCGACTGGCGCCGCACGTCACGCTTATGGTGCAGCGTGAGCACGATGGCGCCGACCATGGCGACGAGCAGGATTAGGCCGGCTGCCTCGAACAGGTAGACGTAGCGCGTGTAAAGGATCTGGCCGAGGGCTTCGGTGTTGCTCGCTTGTGAAATCGGAGGCGTCGGCGATTGCACGGTTATGGCCGGCGCGGTGACCCAGGCGCCCACGATCAGGACCAGCTCGACGAGAAGCAGCAGGCCGATGGTGGCTCCGATCGGCAGATATTTGGGGAAGCCCGCGCGAAGCTCGGCGAAATCGACGTCGAGCATCATCACCACGAACAGAAACAGCACCAAAACCGCGCCGACATAGACAACGACCAGGATCATGGCGAGGAACTCGGCGCCGAGTTGCACGAACAGTCCGGCGGCATTGAAGAAAGCGAGAATCAGGAATAACACGGCGTGGACCGGGTTCTTCACGGCGATCACCATGAAGGCCGCGCCTACGCACACGATGGCGAATAGATAGAAGAACAGCGCGCTCAGCATTCAGCTATCTTCATTACGTCATGATTGTTGTCATGGCCGGTCTCGTCCCCAGCCATCCACGATCTTCAGCCGCGATAAGCCTGCAAAACGTGGATGCCCGGCACAAGGCCGGGCATGGCAATAGACAGATCGACAGAATAGCTCACGGGACCCTCACCTGTAAGGTGCATCGAGTGCCAGGTTCTTGGCGATCTCGCGCTCCCAGCGATCGCCGTTCGCAAGCAGCCGCTCCTTGTCGTAGTAGAGCTCCTCGCGACTCTCGGTGGAAAATTCGAAATTGGGTCCCTCCACGATGGCGTCGACCGGGCAGGCCTCCTGGCAGAAGCCGCAATAGATGCACTTCACCATGTCAATGTCATAACGCGTGGTGCGGCGAGTGCCGTCACTGCGGCGAGGTCCAGCCTCGATGGTGATGGCCTGGGCCGGGCAGATAGCCTCGCACAGCTTACAGGCGATGCACCGCTCTTCGCCGTTGGGATATCGCCTAAGCGCATGCTCGCCGCGGAAGCGCGGAGAAAGCGGTCCCCCCTCGAACGGATAGTTAAGGGTCGCCTTTGGCCGCACGAAATATTTCAGCGCGAGCCAGAAGGCTGACAGAAACTCCATCAGCAACAGGGATTTCGCGGATTCGGCCAGGCGTTTCACGCCGGCTCTCCTCTCAGGTTGCGCGTTGCCACAGTTGCAAGACCACCGCCACGATGACCACCATGGCAAGCGACAGCGGCAAGAACACCTTCCAGCCGAGCCGCATGAGCTGGTCGTAGCGGTAACGCGGCACCATGGCCTTGACCATGGCGACTAGAAAAAACAAGAAGCAAACCTTCAACGTGAACCATAGCACGCCGGGAATCCAGGTGAGGGGCGGCACCGGAAATGGCGGCAGCCAGCCCCCCAGGAATAGGACCGTGCCAAGGCCGCACAACAGCACCACGGCGACATACTCGCCAAGCATGAACAACATATAAGGCGTCGACGAGTATTCGACCATGAAGCCCGCGACGAGTTCAGACTCGGCCTCGAGCAGGTCGAAAGGCGGCCGGTTCGTCTCTGCCAAAGCCGAAACGAAAAACACCGCGAACATCGGAAGGAGGGGCAGCCAATACCAGCCGAACAAGCCAAGCGGTCCGTCCTGGGCCCTTACGATGTCGGTGAGATTGAGCGAGCCAGCGCAGAGCAGCACGGTGATGATGACGAAGCCGATCGAGACTTCGTAGGAGACCATCTGCGCGGCAGAACGGAGCGCGGCGAGGAAGGCGTATTTCGAGTTCGACGCCCAGCCCGCCATGATCACGCCGTAGACCTGTAAGCTCGAGATGGCGAAGATGTAGAGGACGCCAACGTTGATGTCGGCCACCTCCCAGCCTTTGGCTACCGGAATGACCGCCCAGGCCGAAAGCGCGAGCCCCGCCGTGACGAGAGGCGCCAAGAGAAAGATGCCCTTATTGGCGCCTGCGGGGATTACCGGCTCCTTGAACACGAATTTCAGAAGATCGGCGAAAGACTGAAGCAAGCCCCAGGGCCCGACCACGTTGGGCCCGCGCCGCATCTGCACTGCGGCCCAGACCTTGCGGTCGGCGTAAAGTAGGAACGCTACAATGATGAGAAGCGTGACGAGAATCGCGAGGCTCTGTGCCACTATGAGCGCGAAGGGCAACCCGTAACTCGCCCAGAGCTCAGCCATCGGTGCCGGTCGCCTTGCTGTCTGCGCCTGCATGAAGGGCGCTCAAATTGGCCATGATGGTAGAAGATCGCGCGATCGGATTGGTAAGATGGTAGTCCTCGATGGCGTGGCCGAACCGATCCTTGCTTGCCTTCGCCGGCTTCTCGGCAAGGCGCTCTATGGCTGCACTGTCGGCGGGCTCGACCAGATCGAGCAGCGCGAGATGCGGGTGTGCTTCGAACAGCTTGGCGCGGAGCTCCGTGGCGCTGTCGAATGGCAAGGGCTTGCCGAGGACGCCCGACAAAGCGCGGATGATCTTCCAATCTTCGCGTGCTTGGTCTGGGGGGAACACGGCGCCAGCCGTCATTTGCGCCCGTCCCTCTGTATTGACGTAAGTCGCGTCTTTTTCGGTATAAGCCGCGCCGGGAAGGATCACATCTGCGCGATGAGCTCCCGCGTCGCCATGGCTGCCCTGATAGATAACAAACGCGTTTCCGAGCCGCTCCATATCGATCTCATCGGCGCCGAGGAGATAGACGACGTCGAGCTTTCCAGCCAAAGAGGCATCGAGCATGCCCTCTACGTCGAGGCCTCCCTCGCCTGGCACAAAGCGAATATCGAGAGCGCCGACGCGCGCGGCTGCGTGGTGCAGGACGTTGAACCCATTCCAGTCGGGCTTGATCGCGCCCATCGCGATTGCGGCTTTTGCGGCTAGTGCGAGGACCGCTGCACCATCTGGCCGCGCAAGCGCCGCTTGCCCGATGATGAGCATCGGCCGCCCCGCGCCTTCGAGCGTCTTCAAGAAGGAAGAGGACCCACCGGCGACTTTAGCGAGCGTCTCGGGTCCCGCACCGAGATAGTCATAGGCATAGGTGAGATCGGCTTCCTCACCGATCAGCCCAATCGGAATCTTTCCTTGTGTCTGATGCGTGCGCTTGAGGATGCGCGCATTGAGCACCGGCGCCTCATGGCGCGGGTTGGTGCCGATGAGGAGGAACGCATCGGCCCGCTCGATCCCTTCGATCATTGAGTTGAAAATATAGGTCGCACGGCCAAGCGCAGGATCAAGCTTGGCGCCGTCCTGGCGGCAGTCGATGTTCGGCGAGCCGAGCTGTTCGGCTAGCAACTTTAGCGCGAATATCTCTTCGCAAGCAGCAAGGTCGCCGGCGATGGCCGCGAAGCCTTTGCCGTCGAGGCCTTTCAGCCTCTCTGCGATGACGCGGAACGCCTCATCCCAGCTTGCGGGCTCTAGCCTGCCGTTCCGTCTGACATAGGGCCGGTCGAGCCTTTGTGTGCGAAGGCCGTCCCACACGTGACGCGCCTTGTCAGAGATCCATTCCTCGTTGATGGCGTCGTTCTCGCGCGGCAAGATGCGCAACACCTCTCGCCCGCGCGCATCGACCCTTATGGCACTGCCCTGCGCATCCATTACGTCAATCGAAGGCGTCTTGGTCAGCTCCCAAGGCCGCGCCATGAAGGCGTAAGGCTTCGAGGTGAGCGCGCCAACCGGGCAAAGGTCGACCACGTTACCCGACAGGTTCGAGAACATCCCCCGCTCAAGATAGGTAGTGATTTCCATATCCTCACCGCGGCCAATGGCGCCGAGCTCCTCGACACCAGCCACCTCGGTCATAAAGCGGATGCAGCGCGTGCAGTGAATGCAGCGGTTCATATAAGTGTCGATCAGGGGCCCGAGATATTTCTCCTCGACCGCGCGCTTGTTGTCCTGGAACCGGCTCGCGTCGAAGCCGTACGCCATGGTCTGGTCCTGCAAATCGCATTCACCTCCCTGATCGCAGATCGGGCAATCGAGCGGGTGGTTGATGAGCAGGAACTCGAGCACGCCCTCGCGCGCCTTCTTCACCGTCTCAGAGTCGGTGATGATGGTTGGCGGCGTTCCATCGCGGGAGGGCCTGAGGTCGTTCACGCTCATCGCGCAGGAGGCCACGGGCTTCGGCATTCCGGCCACCTCGATGAGGCACATGCGGCAATTGCCGGCGATCGACAGACGCTCGTGATAGCAGAAGCGGGGGATCTCGACGCCGGCGATCTCGCAGGCCTGGATCAGCGTGATGCCGTTCGGCATCTCGTGCTCTCTGCTGTTGATGATCAGCTTCGGCATGCGCGCCTCACTCCGCGGCTACCGGCACAGACGACGCTATAGGCTTCGTCGCCTGCGCATCGATGCGCTCCTCCATGACATGGCGGAAATGGCGGATCAGGCCCTGAACCGGCCAGGCCGCTGCATCGCCGAGCGCGCAGATGGTGTGGCCCTCGACCTGATAGCTGACATTAAGCAGCATATCGATCTCGCCGATCTCTGCTTCCCCGCGCGCCATGCGCTCCAGCACGCGCCACATCCAGCCGGTGCCCTCGCGGCAGGGCGTGCACTGGCCGCAGGACTCGTGCTTATAGAAATAGGAGATGCGCGAGATAGCGCGGATGACGTCAGTGGACTTGTCCATCACGATCACCGCTGCGGTGCCAAGCCCCGTCTTCAGCGCTTTCAAGCTATCGAAATCCATC
>DATFVO010000179.1:0-4619 GCA_035260265.1 Methyloceanibacter sp. | reverse complement strand
CCCTTCAGTCTTCAAGCCTCCGATTCGACGCCTGCGACCCAGGTCCCCAAGACCTCGATGGTGCACGGATCGAGCGCCACCAAATTGGCGCGATATCTCGGACGTAGCGCGCCTAGCTGCTTCCCAAGACCTAGGAATTCCGCCGGATTCCTGGAGGCGAAACGGAGGGCATCTTCCAGTGGCACTTGCAGGAGGCGCACGCAATTGCGAACCGCCGTGGCCATGTCGAGCACAGAGCCGGCCAGGGTGCCGTCCGGCTTCGCGCAGCGGCCCTCGATGACCTCGATCTCCGTGCCGTAAAGATGAAATTTTGGTTCGCGGCCGCCGACCGGCGGCATCGCATCGGTGACCAGAATTGGCCTCGCCAAGCCGCGCAGCGCCAGGCGAAGCATCGCTGGGCTCACGTGGAACCCATCGACGATCATGCCGAACCAAGCGTTCTCCGACTCCAAAGCGGCGGCAATCGGCCCCGGCTCGCGACTTGCCATGGGCCGCATGGCGTTGAAGAGATGCGTGAAACCGCTTAGCCCTTCCGCCGTCGCCGCAAGGGTCTCATCGTAAGTCGCCGTCGAATGGCCGAGTGAAACGCGAGCTCCAGACTGAACGAGCTCGACGATAAAGCCTTTTGGGACACGTTCTGGAGCCAAGGTCACCAGCAGCTCGCCTTTGCGCAGGCCACAAAGCATCTCGCGGTCGGCAGATCCTGGCGAGCGCATCAGCTTAGGATCGTGCACTCCTGGCTTTTCGGGCGAGAGGAACGGCCCCTCGAGATGAACGCCGAGAATGCTCGGCTCGCTTCCAACTAGCGATTGGGCTGCCGCAAAGGCGGCTTTGGTTTTGTCGAAACTGTCGGTGATGAAGGTTGGGAGCAGCGAGGTCGTCCCAAACTTCCGATGCGCAGCCGCGATTTTGCGAATGGCTTCCGGAGTTGGCGAATTGTTGAACAGGACGTCTCCGCCGCCATTGACTTGAATGTCAATGAACCCTGGAGCGAGCCATGCGCGTGGGGGCAGTTTGCGGATTTCGAGATCTGGCGGCAGTAGTGATTGGCGAACGATGCCCGCGATATCGGAGCCTTCAATGATGATGGCAGCGTTCTTGTGGTTCGTGCTGCCGTCGAACATCGTGTCGGCGGCGATGGCGAACCGCTCTGCCCGGGTCATCGCGTGCGCGTCACCTTTCGCAGGTGTCGCGGCTGGTCGACATTGATGCCGCGGTGTCGTGCGAGATGAATGGCAAGCGCGTAGAAGCTCTGAATGAGACAGAGTGTGTCTGCATCTGGATGATCTGGGACGAGTGTCGGCAATCTCGTTCCTATGCCGCTGTCGGCGGTGATCAGCACAGATGCTCCCTTGCGGCCAAGATCGGCGGCGACCTCGGCCAAGTTCGGGCCGGTCGCATCAGTCACGGCGAAAATGAGCACGGGATAGTCTTTCGATACGAGGGTGATGGGACCGTGCTGGAATTCAGCGCCGCTGAACGCCTCGGCATGAATGTTGCAGACCTCCTTCAGCTTCAACGAGGCCTCGCGTGCGATGGCAAGCGTGGGACCGCGGCCCAAGATGACGAGGCTGCTCGGCACGGAGTTCGAACAGAACGCCTTCGACCAATCGAACTCGGAAGCAGAAGCTAGACGGTCTGGCAGGCGGGCAAGAGCAGCCTTAATCGCACGTTCGCCGGCCCAAGCCGCCACCAGGTTCAGCAAGGCGGAAAGCGACGCGACGAAAGTCTTGGTCGCCGCCACGCTCAGTTCGGGCCCTGCCGCCATCGGCAAGACAACGTCGCAAGCCGCCGCCAATGGGCTCTCGGTATCGTTAACGATGGCAGCGGTAAGGGCGCCCGAAGCCTTCGCGGAGGATGCGGACTCAATCAGGTCCTCGCTGCGGCCGGATTGCGAGATGGCGAGGAACAGTTGGCCGTCGAGCCGCAAGTCCTTGCGATACACCGAGGTGATACTGGGCGCGGCTTCCGCAACCGGTATGCCGAGATAGCGCTCGAACAAATATTTTCCGAACGTCGCGGCATGAGCTGAGCTGCCGCGGGCGCAGGTGACCACCACCTGCGTTGGCCTATTTTTCAGAGCTCCGACGAGCTCGCTTAAGGGCCGGGCAAGACTGTCGGCCTGGCGGCGCACCACATCTGGAGCCTCACGGAATTCGGCTGAAATCAGCGCGCCGCAATTGCTCATAGCCCGTCGCTCATCACTCTTGCGCCGGCAGGACACCCATGCAATTTCTGGCGCGACTTGGCTTGCACCATAGCGAACGTTGCCCTGCGTTCAACTGGGCAATGTCGGCTAGGCGAATATGAGCGCTTCACCCTTGCGATGACCACAGAACGCGCCAGTCCGCGCTACTCGGGCATAGATCTCTGGGAGCCGGCGGACATTCTCGAATCGCTGATCGAAGGGCAATTCTCCGCCGTGGCTGCCGTTCGCTCCGCCCTTCCCTCGATCGAAGCCGCCGCTGTTGCTATCGAAGAAAGACTGCGAGATCGCGGCCGCCTCGTCTATGCCGGCGCCGGCACATCGGGCCGGATGGGTGTGCAGGACGGCGCCGAGCTCACTCCGACTTTCGGCTGGCCTGAAGGCCGGGTGTTGTTGCTGATCGCGGGCGGGAAGGACGCGCTCCTGCAATCCGTCGAAGGCGCCGAGGATGAAGTGCATCATGCGGCTCGACTCGTCGCTCAGCATGATATCAATGCCGACGATGTGCTGATCGCCGTCTCTGCCAGCGGGACGACGCCCTTCACCTTGACGTGCTTGCGCGAAG
This sequence comes from Methyloceanibacter sp., assembly GCA_035260265.1. Taxonomy (GTDB): domain Bacteria; phylum Pseudomonadota; class Alphaproteobacteria; order Rhizobiales; family Methyloligellaceae; genus Methyloceanibacter. The sequence goes on along the minus strand of DATFVO010000179.1, from coordinate 1,848 downwards.
CGTTGAAGCGGGGCGCACTTACCGTTGGAATCGCCAACAACCGAGACACGCCGATTTTACAGGAATCGCATCAACCGATTCTTCTCAGCACCGGCTCCGAGCCGATCGCAGGCTCGACGCGGTTGAAAGCGGGCACGGCACAGAAGATTGCACTCAACCTGCTCTCAACTCTGCTGATGATCTTGCTCGGCAGGGTCTATCAGGGATTGATGGTCGATGTGCGCGCGCAGAATGAGAAACTCATGCGCCGAAGCGAGGACATCCTGATGCAGCTCACCGGGCGGAGCCGCGATGACGCCCGCCTTGCGCTCGATCGCGCGCGCGGTAGCGTGAAGGTTGCGGTCTTGCTGCTTCAGGGCTGCGATCTCGACACGGCGACGGATCTGCTCGAGCGATGCCGCGGGCAACTCGGTAAGGCGCTCGATCTCGCTAATGCTCGCGGCTCTGACGCCGCTTGACCGCCTCCGCTTTTGCAACTGTCAGAAGATTGGCGCGTTTCGGCTCTAGCAGGTGCGGCCGAATGCCACTGAGCTTTTTAATCCGCTCTCCTAGTTGAAAACGACCGCACCCAACCCGAGATAGTGGCGGGGGCCGGGTAAGGAGCCTGGCCATGAAGGGGTTGATGTTCTTAGGTCTCGTAGGCGCTGCCATCTACGGGGCCTTACTCTTAAGCTACGATGTTCTTCCGCGTGAGACAGCGGAGGACGCGTTCGCAGGGCGGAGCCTCGGCGATCCGGGCGACCGCCAGTTGCGTTCCTGGGGCACTGACCTTCCGGCGTTAGCGAACTCCCAGGATGCGTTGCTCCCCTCGCGCAAGCCTTCTGTGACGCCGGCGTCAACTTCTCATGCAGCGAGCTTGCCTATGTCTGAGGCAAAGCCAACATCCGCCCAATCCGGCAGCACGACATACCAGCCGGTTGAATGGGCCAAAGTCGTCATTGCCGCAAAGGTGCACGGCGACGCCTCTGTTTCCTCGCCAATACTGCGCTTCTATCAACCCGGCACCGCGTTGCGGGTCGTCAGCCGACAAACCGGCTGGGTCCAGGTCACCGATCCCTCTTCCGGAGAAGCTGGCTGGGTGTTCGAGCAATATCTCGTGCCGGCCGAAGGTCCGATCGCCACGCAAACTGCAATGGAGACCACCAGCAAGCCGGTGGTCGAGCCCGCGCAGGCCACCACGCCGCCAGCCGCAAAGAAGCGCGTCGTGCGTGCGCCTAAGCCAGCAGCTCGCATGCCGGTTCATTTCGCCTCTACACAATTTGACCGGCGGTGGGAGCGCCGCGCCGAACGTCGGAGCGGTTTCGGAATGTTCTTCTTCGGCCGCTTTGCAAGGAACGACGCGGAGTTCCGCTAAGCCGATCTCGCTACCTAGCTACTGCCCGCCGCCGAACAAGCGCCTGAAAAAGCCGCCGCGCCTTTGGGGTTGCGGAAGCGTCTCAGCGTAGTAGCCGATGCCTGGCCTGAATGCGCGGCTTGTTTGGCTATAACGCCTGCCGGAACTTACCCGACTTGCCACCTTGCCCTCGCCGCCAGGAGTGACTCCGGCAAGCACGACCTGAGTATTCTTAAGACCAGTCTTGGCGACCAAGTCGTAAAGCATTGCGGCGTTCTGCGGCGAAATGCGTACGCAACCATGCGACACCGGTTTGCCGAGAGTCTTCACCTCGTAGCTGCCATGAATGGCGTGACCATCTTTCATGAAGAAGATGGAATGCGGCATCGGGGAGTTGTCCCATTGCTTGCTGTACCAGACTTCGTTCATGGAAGTTGCGGTAAAGGTTCCTGACGGCGTCGAGTATCCTGCCCTACCGGTCGAGACCGGCCAGCTATATCGTTCCACACCATCCA
>DATFVO010000178.1:0-5818 GCA_035260265.1 Methyloceanibacter sp. | reverse complement strand
GCGCCGATGAGTGTCACGATCTCGCCTTCCGCAACGTCAATGTTGACGCCATGCAGGACGGGAATATTGCCATAGCCCGCGGTGACCTTGCTGATCTCAAGCAGGGACGCGCTCATAAGCCAACCTCACGCTCGACCTTGGCGACCTCCTTGTCCGGGACACCGAGATAAGCCCCGATGACGCTTGGATCGTTGCGCACCTCTTCGGCGGTTCCATCGGCGATCTTCTTGCCGTAGTCGAGGACGACCACGTGGTCGGAGATGCGCATCACCACGCTCATGTCGTGTTCGATGAGAAGAATAGCGATGCCGTCGCGCGAGCGGATCGAATAGAGGAGCTTGTTAAGCGCGTCGCTCTCCCGCGCATTGAGGCCAGCGGCAGGCTCATCGAGGCAGAGCAGCAAGGGCCTCGTGCACATCGCGCGCGCGATTTCGAGCTTGCGCTGCTCGCCGTAGGGAAGCTCGCCCGCGACCGCATCGGCGCGCGAAGTAAGGCCCGTCCGGTCGAGCCATTCCCGCGCAAACTCAATCGCCTCCTCCTCGGCCGCTTGATAGCCGCCAATGCCAAAGAGAGCACCAAGCGTGAAGCCCGAGGCGCGATTGAGCGTTTCATGTTGCGCCACCATTAAGTTCTCGAGCACCGTCATTCCTCTGAACAGCCTTATGTTCTGGAAAGTGCGGGCAACCCGAGCTCTGGAATTGATGTCGTGATCGTCGAGGCGTTCGAGCAGGAAGGTTCGACTATCAGGATGGATAAGCCCGATCATGCCTTCGGTCGGTTTGTAGAAGCCAGTGATACAGTTGAAGACTGTGGTCTTGCCGGCGCCGTTTGGACCGATCAATGCCGTGATGTCGCCACGGCCGGCCTCAAAGGAAACGTCGTCGACCGCCGTTAAGCCGCCGAAGCGCATGGTGAGGTGTTCGACTTTAAGCACCGAGTCCTTTTGCCACGGCCTCATGCGCTCCGCTCCTTCGTCAGGAGGGGGACGCCGCGTTGCGGCTTAAGAAGGATTGAGGGCATTCGCGATGCCACGATGCCACGCGGGCGCCACAGCATGATCATGACCATTGCAAGTCCGAATAGCAGCATGCGATAGAGCGCGGGGTCGAAATCTGGGCCGAAGATGACCTTTAGCCCCTGAGTATGACGGAGCGCCTCGAAGCCGCCGATCATTGCGATAGCAGCTAGTGCAACGCCGAGCTGGCTCCCCAGCCCGCCAAGTACGACGATGGCGAGGATCGTCGCGGATTCAATGAATGTGAAAGATTCCGGGCTGATGAAGCCTTGGCGCGTGGCAAAAAAGGCGCCAGCGAAGCCCCCGAACATCGCTCCGGTGGCAAAAGCGGAAAGCTTGGTGACGGTGGTGTTGATGCCGAGAGAGCGGCAAGCGATCTCGTCCTCCCGCATGGCCTCCCAAGCTCGCCCAATTGGCAGACGCCGCAAGCGCAGCGTGACGAGATTGGTGAGAAGGGCGAGCGCAAAGATCACATAGTAGAGAAAGACGATGCCCTGAAGCGGATCGTATTTCAGTCCAAATAGGCTGCTGAAGGTAACGTCGCCGGTTGAGGAAAAAGGCAGGCCGAAAAAGGTGGGCTTGGGGATGCCGGAGACTCCGTTCGGTCCATTGGTAACCTGCGTCCAATTGAGCAGAACAATTCGCACGATCTCGGCAAAGGCGAGCGTCACGATGGCAAGATAGTCGCCTCTAAGCCTCAATACCGGAAGGCCGACGGTGCAGCCCCACATCGCCGCAAGCACTCCCGCGATGGGAAGACACATCCAGAAAGACCAACCGAAATTAGTCGCGAGAAGTGCAAAGCCGTAGGCTCCAACGGCGTAAAAGGCCACATAGCCGAGGTCAAGCAGTCCGGCGAGCCCCACCACGATGTTGAGTCCCGATCCGAGCATCACATAGGTCAGAACGACGATTGACAGGTCGAACAGGTAACGAAGTGGCAGGCCCAGATGGACAGAGCTTTCGAGGGTAAGCGCGATTAAGGGGAAGAGGGTTGCCGCGACGATCAGCGCGATCCCGCCGTATTGAAGAACCGCGCTCCCTAGGCGCTTGAGCCACACGGGTTTGGCCACCGCCGGTCTCCAGGTCCGGTTCCACCAGACGAGATCGAGCGCCAACCGGCCGCTAAAGACGATCCCGACCGCAATGGCGAGAAGTAAGGGGCGGGGCCTGAGGGTGAGCCCCTGCACCGAATCCACCGTACGGACGCCAAGGATGAGGCAGAAGAGCGCGGAGGCGACCAGCGCGGAGACAGTCGCATTCACGAGCGCGGACTTGAGCCGGTGACTGAAGAACCTACCCGGTTCGACCAAGACGCTAGACCTTCTCTACTTCGGGACGGCCGAGCAGCCCGGTCGGGAAAAATATCAATGCGAGCGCAAGCATCGAGAAAGCGGCGACGTCCTTGTACTGCACCGTAAAGTAAGCGGACCAGAAGGTCTCGATCAGCCCAATGATAAGGCCGCCCAACATAGCGCCGGGGAGCGAGCCGATGCCGCCGAATACCGCCGCCGTGAAGGCTTTGATGCCGGCGACGAAGCCGATGTAGAAGTCGATCACACCGTAGTAGAGGAGGTAGAGCAGACCGGCTACCGCGGCGAGCGCCGCGCCGAGCACGAAGGTGAGCGAGATGGTGCGATCGACGTCCACGCCTGAGAGCGAGGCCATCAGCCGGTCCTGCTCGCAGGCGCGCTGCGCCCGGCCGAGGGCGGTGCGGTTAATGATCAGCCAAAAAATCATCATCAAGACGAGCGTCGTTGCGACGATCAGGATTTGAATGTTCGAAAGTTGCACGACGAAACCGCCCTGCTCGAAGAGCTTGTAGCCACCGGTGACCACAGGCTGAAGCGGCTTCACACGCGCCCCTTGCGACACCTGAACGAAGTTCTGGAGCACGATTGACATGCCGATGGCGGTGATGAGCGGAGCAAGCCGGAACGACTCGCGCAAGGGGCGGTACGCGATGCGCTCCACCGTCCAACCCCACACGGCAGTGAACGCCATGGCGATGAGCAGGACGATGATGAGCGCGAGGGGAACGAAGGTCAGTCCAAGGGCAACAAGCGCGAGGAAGGCAATCAGCGCAATGAACGAGCCCACCATGAAGATGTCGCCGTGGGCGAAATTGATCATGCCAATAATGCCATAGACCATGGTGTAGCCGATGGCGATCAGCCCATAGATAGAGCCAAGCGCGATCCCGTTGATCAGCTGCTGGAGAAAATAGGCCATTGGCTTCCGCGATCCCCCTGCACAGGCCGTTTATTGTTGAGCCCCCGGGCCTTGCGGCCCTAACCGGACCTTCTTAGCAAGAAGAGCTTGCGGCACACAACGCCACTCAGAGCAGCATATGGGACCCGTCGCAATACGGTGGGTCGCCCGTGTCCTTGCAGCCGCAAACCAGGGCTAGCTCGTTCCGCTCGGCTGTGAACATCAGGGGCTCTATCCCGGTGCCCGCATGCGATCCGTCGCAAAACGGCTGTTTCTTGCTTCGTCCGCAGCGGCACCAGGCGTAGCGCTTGCCGGCCTCGAGCTCGACTTGATAGGGGCTGAGCTGCGGTCGCTCTGGCTCTGCCATCTGGGCGTCTTCTTTGCCTATCCCGCCGTTTGCGACCAGGAAACCGAGGCCCTGCTTAGCCAATTCAACCTTGCGGCACAAGGCGCCCGGGGACTTGCACGTTTATCGGCTCGGTAACACTTGCGCCTAAGATCAACCGCTGCAACGATTCGCGCAGATTGCACGCAGGCAGAGCGCAAACCCAGGAAAGAGCTTGAGTCGATGGCCCATCCGCACCATAGAGGGCGAAAATCGCAGCCGATGAGCTTTGCATCGGCAAGAGATGATGCCCCCGCGTGGGGCTGCAGGGTTCGGGACGCAAGGGGGTCAAGGCGCTTTCGGAGGCAGCCCTATGGCTGAGCTCATTTTCGTAATCGTTGCCCTACTCGTCCTGTTCGCTCTCGCCATGAACCGCGCGCCGCTCAGGCTCTGGGCGCTGGGCATCGTCCTTCTCACCTTGAGCGCACAGATGGGTCTCGTTCACGGCCATCTGCATTGGCCTGTGTTCACGCTGTGGGCGCTTGCCGGATGGCTCGTCGCGGCAGGTCTGTTCGCACTCTCATTCAAGGAGCTGCGAAAGAAATACATCGTGCTCCCGGCCTACCACGCGCTCAAAGGCTCGATGCCCGCGATATCGGAGACCGAGCGCGAGGCGCTTCAGGCGGGTACCGTCGGTTGGGATGCCGAGTTATTCGGCGGGAAGCCCGACTGGTCGAAGCTCCGCCGCGTCGCGCCCATTACGCTCTCCGCCGAAGAGCGCGCCTTCCTCGATGGTCCGACGACCGAGCTGTGCAAGCGCCTCAACGACTGGCGCATCCGCCACGAGCTGCACGATATCCCCGAGGATATCTGGCGCTTCGTCTGCGACAACGGCTTTCTCGGCATGCTCATCTCCAAGGAGCATGGGGGCTTGGGCTTCTCGGCCCAGGCGCAGTCGCTCATCCTCGGCAAGATCTCCTCGCGTAGCCCCGACGGCGTTACCATCGTCATGGTGCCGAACTCGCTCGGGCCAGGTGAGCTGATCGAGAAATACGGTGCCGATGCACAGAAGGAACACTTCCTGCCGCGGCTTGCCCGAGGCGAGGAGATTCCCTGTTTTGCGCTGACCGGCCCATTCTCCGGCTCCGACGCTGCCTCCATGCGCGACGTCGGTGTCATCGCACGCGGCATCCACAACGGCAAAGAGACGCTCGGCATCAAGCTAACGTGGGACAAGCGCTACATCACCCTTGCGCCGAATGCCACGCTACTTGGGCTCGCCTTCCGCCTGTTCGACCCTGAAAACCACCTCGGTCGCGGCGAGGACGTTGGCATCACCTTGGCGCTCGTACCGACCGACCATCCAGGCGTCGAGATCGGCACGAGGCATCTCCCGGCCGGCGCCGCGTTCCCGAACGGACCGACGCGCGGGCGCGATGTCTTCATTCCCATCGACTGGATCATTGGCGGCGCCGAGAGGGCAGGGCAGGGCTGGACCATGCTGATGAACTGCCTCGCCGCGGGCCGGTCCATCTCGCTTCCCGCGACGAGCGCAGCGGGCGCCAAGTCGATGCTCCGTACGAGCACCGCCTACGCACGCATCAGGAAACAGTTCAACCTTCCCATCGGCTTCATGGAAGGTATCGAGGAGCCCTTGGCGCGCCTCGCCGAGTCCGCCTACGCACTCGAGGCCGCGCGCGCCGTGACTGCCTCTATGGTGTCTGCCGGCGAGAAGCCGGCGGTGATCTCGGCGCTTCTAAAATATGTCTCGACCGAGCGCATGCGGGCTTGCGTCAATGACGCGCTCGACATCCACGGCGGTCGAGGAATCTGCGACGGCCCGTCGAATTACATTCAGGGCGCCTATCAGATGGTGCCGGTCGGCATCACCGTGGAAGGCGCCAACATCTTGACGCGCACGCTGATCACCTTCGCCCAAGGTGCACTGCGCAGCCATCCGTATCTCTTCACCGAGATCGAGGCGCTGCAAAATCCGGATCGTGAGCGGGGATTCGAAATCTTCGCCGAGACCTTCGACAATCATGTCGCCTTCACGGTGTCGAATGTCGCCGGTGCGCTGTTCCACAATCTGACCTTCGGTCTGCTAGCGTCTGCACCTCCTCATGCGGGAGCCACGGCCTATTGGTGGCGCCAACTTGCACGCGCCTCGCGTTCCTTTGCCCTTGTCGCCGATGTGACCGTGGCGCTGCTCGGCGGCGGCCTCAAAACGAAGCAGAAGATCACCGGCCGCATGGCCGATGCGCTCA
>DATFVO010000177.1:0-3703 GCA_035260265.1 Methyloceanibacter sp. | reverse complement strand
CTTGAGCGGGATCCGGTGACAGAAATAGAGCTCGTCCGCGAACACGTCGACGTTTAGGCCGGTGTCTCCGTGCAAATAGGCGTGACGTGCCCCCTCCGAGGCTATGTAGATGCCTTCGTCCGGAACGTATCCGCGCGCGGTAAGATAGTCGCGGATTGCCCTGTTCTGTTTTTTCTCAGCCCCGAAATCCACATCGATGAGGACGCGCTTGGCTTCCTGGAACAGGTGCAGATTGTTGGGGCATTGCAGGCGATAGGCGATCGAACCCAGAATGCGCAGACGAATCCCCTTCGCTTCGGCATCTCGGACGAGGTTGAGCGCCTCGTCCACGAACTCCAGGTTGAGGCCCGGATCCTCAGGCTTCTGAATCACATATGTCTCCCCGAACTGCTGGCGGACGCGACGATCTTTCCTCGCCCCTGGGTCATGTTGTAAAGCGCCTCCTCGTTGTTGGGCAATGGGCGTGAAGTGCTCTAGCCTGCACAGGGTAGGGGGTTAGGAAAGCATCTTCCCCCGCTTTTTCTATCCGGCATGGAGACGCATGCTTGGCCATGTGAACCTGCCGCTACAATGATGCTATGCTGCTCGCCGGGAGGATTGATCGATGACGTGGCGGTTCAGGGTCGGCGATGTCTCCGCCATGCGCGCGATCGTGCTCTCTCGCCTCCGCGCCTGCCGCCCAACAGGAGGGCGCACGCGTGAGCCTTAATGAGGTGCGAGAGCGTTCATCGGGGCGCGTAGCCGCGCTGCCGATCTGGTTCGGGCGCGTGGATCCTGTGCCGCTGGCCGGCGGAATCACCAATCAGAACTTCGCGGTCGAGGATCGTGGCCGCCGGTACGTCGTGCGCGTCGGGAGCGATATTCCAGTTCACGGAGTAGTGCGCGCGAACGAGCTGGCCGCAAGCCTGGCGGCACATCTGGCGGGGTTAAGCCCTCGCGTGGTGCACGCGGAGCCGGGCATTCTCGTGCTCGATTTCATCGAGGGGCGCACCTTCACGCCTGAGGACGTGCGCAACCCGGCGAACCTCGAGCGCTTGATCGATATGGTGCGACGCTGTCATCGGGACATTCCGCAATATTTGCGCGGGCCCGCCATGATGTTCTGGGTGTTCCATGTCGTGCGCGACTATGCGCATACGCTGCGCGAGGCCAACAGCCGGCACGTTCCTCTCCTTCCCGATCTTCTCGCCCGTGCCACGCGGCTCGAGGCCGCCGTCGGTCCGATCGATGTCGTGTTCGGACACAATGATCTGCTCGCGGCCAACTTCATCGATGACGGGCACAAACTGTGGCTGGTTGACTGGGAGTATGCCGGGTTCAATTCACCGCTGTTCGACCTCGGCGGCCTTGCCTCCAACAGCGAGCTCTCGCCAGAGCAGGCCGAGCAGGCTTTGAGCCTCTATTTCGGCAAGCCCGTAGACGATCTCTTGCGCCGCCGCGCCGCCGCCATGACCGCGGCATCGCTGCTCCGCGAGACCATGTGGAGCATGGTGTCCGAGATCCACTCGACCGTCGATTTCGACTACGCCGCCTACACGGCTGAGAATTTGAAACGCTTCGAGTCAGCCTATGCGGCCTACCAAACCATGGACCGCACGTGAGCGAGCTTCCGTCTTCCGCGAAGATCGTCATTGTCGGCGGCGGCATCGTCGGCTGCTCGGTTGCCTATCATCTGGGGAAGATGGGGCTCACAGACGTGCTCCTTCTCGAGCAGGGTAAGCTGACCTGCGGCTCGACCTGGCACGCAGCCGGGCTCGTCGGTCAGTTGCGCACGAGCGCCAACATCACCCAGCTCCTCGGCTATTCCGTCGAACTCTATGACCGGCTCGAAAAGGAGACGGGCCTCGCCACCGGGTGGAAGCGGAACGGCGGCTTGCGGCTCGCCTGCAATGCGGAGCGCTGGACCGAGGTGAAGCGGCAAGCGACCACCGCAACCTCCTTCGGGCTCGAGATGCATCTCTTGACCCCCAAGGAGGCGCAGGCTCTGTGGCCGCTCATGCAGGTCGATGACGTCGTAGGGGCAGCTTTCCTTCCTACTGACGGACAGGCCTCGCCGTCCGACATCGCCATGTCGCTGGCAAAGGGCGCCCGCAACGCCGGCGTCAAGATCTCCGAGGAGGTCGCGGTCACCGGCATCGAGGTTGAGGGCGGTCGCGTCCGCGCAGTCGCTACCGACAAGGGCCGCATCACCTGCGACAAGCTCGTGATCTGTGCCGGCCAGTGGTCGCGCGAGATCGGGCGCATGGCAGGTGTCAACATTCCGCTCGTCGCGGTGCAGCACCAATATCTGATCACCGAGGCAATCGAGGGCGTGACACGCGACCTGCCTACCCTCCGGGATCCCGACCGTCTCACTTATTGGAAAGAGGAGGTTGGCGGCCTGGTAATGGGCGGCTATGAGCCAAATCCAAAGCCGTGGGCGGTGGACGGCCTTCCCAACCGCTTCGAGTTCCGACTCCTCGACGACGACCTCGAGCACTTCGAGCCTCTGCTCGAGCTCGCGGTCGGCCGCGTGCCGGCCATGCAGACGGCAGGCATTAAGGAGTTCATCAACGGACCTGAGAGCTTCACACCTGACGGGAACTTCATCCTCGGCGAGGCGCCTGAGGTCCGCGGCGTCTTTGTCGGCGCAGGCTTCAACGCCTTCGGCATTGCATCGGGCGGCGGGGCAGGAACGGCGCTCGCCGAGTGGGTGGCCAAGGGCGCGCCACCCTACGATCTGTGGCCGGTCGACATCCGCAGGTTCGGCAAGAACCACCTCGATACCAACTGGGTGCGCACGCGTACCCTCGAGGCTTACGCCAAGCATTACACGATGGCTTGGCCATACGAAGAGCATCGCTCGGGGCGGCCGCTCCGCCGCTCGCCACTCTACGACAGGCTCAAGGCGCAAGGCGCCTGCTTTGGCGAGAAGCTTGGCTGGGAGCGGCCGAACTGGTTCGCCGATCTGGCGAGCGGAGAAAAGGCCGAGGATTTCAATAGCTACGATCGCCAGAACTGGTTCGATGCCGTCGGCCGTGAGCATGCCGCCTGCCGCGAGCGCGTCGCCGTGTTCGACCAGACCTCCTTCGCCAAGTTCCTTCTCACCGGCAGAGACGCAGAGGCGGCGCTGTCGTGGATATGTGCAAACGACGTCGCCAAACCGCCGGGGTCTCTTGTCTACACCCAGATGCTGAACAATCGCGGCGGCATCGAGTGTGACCTCACGGTCGGCAGGCTGTCTGAGACCGAATATTACATCGTCACCGGCACCGGTTTCGCCACCCACGACTTCAACTGGATCTCGCGCTCGATCCCCGATGGGCTCGATGCCAACCTGATCGATGTCACCTCTTCCAATGCCGTGCTGTCGGTCATGGGACCTCGGTCGCGCGATCTCCTGCAATGTCTGACCGATAACGACATGTCAAATGCCGGCTTCCCGTTCGGCAGGGTGAAGCGAATGACCTTGGCCGGGGCGCCTCTCGTTGCGCTCCGTGTCACCTATGTCGGCGAGCTCGGCTGGGAGCTTCACATTCCCGTCGAGTTTGCCGCGAGCGTTTACGACGCCCTGCTGGCCGCAGGGGAACCACACGGCGTCGCCAACGCAGGCTACCGCGCCATAGAGTCGCTGCGCCTGGAGAAGGGCTACCGCGCCTGGGGCGCCGATATCGGGCCTGACCACTCGCCTCTGGTCGCGGGCCTCGGCTGGGCAGTGAAGCTG
>DATFVO010000176.1:0-12176 GCA_035260265.1 Methyloceanibacter sp. | reverse complement strand
TGCCCATCATCGCCATGACTGCTAACGCTATGGCGGCCGACCGCGATCGCTGCCTCGAGGCCGGCATGAATGACCACATCGCCAAGCCTATCGATCCCGAGCAATTATTCAGGGTCTTGCTCCGCTGGACGGAAGATCGAGGCATCGAACACAGGTTGGAGCAGTCGCTTGCGCCCTGATGGTGAGCCACTGATAATTGTGGGCATTGATACTGACGCCGGGCTCAAGAGGCTCGGAGGCAAACGCGAGCGTTATGAGTCGCTCTTGCGTAAATTCGCGGCGCGGCAGGCCGGAACGGTCGAATCAATACGCGAGTCACTCCGAGGCGGGGACATCGCTGGGGCGGAGCGGGATGCCCACTCGCTAAAAGGATCCGCAGCCACACTTGGTGCCGATGTCCTTGCCGAGGAAGCCGCTAAAATGGAAGCGGCGATCAAGTCCGGCCATAACATCGATCGGGCGCTTTTTTCTCTGTCACAATCTCTAGAAGAAGTACTCGCTGGAATTCGGGCTGTGCTGCCCGAATAAGACGTCCACCATCGCACCGGTAAGTACTTCAAACCACAGAAGTCCTTTCTCCACTAGTGCCGCGGAAATAACTTTCCAAAGCACGCTTCCGAATTAAGGCGGGATCAGACCCCCCGATTTCAGCATACCTCATTACGAGCAATGCAAGCTTTGCCTTCAACTGAGGATCGGTTCGGCCAGACCAGCTTTGCACAGTTGCTAACGCAGAGTTCAACGCCTGCTGACAGGCCTTGAAACTTCGTTCGTTCAATGGCGCGCTCTTGTCAGTCAATGCTCTGCTCCTTTTTAGCCAGCCCTGCCGCGGCGCAGATTAGACCAACGCAAATTGAGTAGTCGGGTTCCTATACCTGGATGGACATCGATGCGCGGTCCCTGTTGGGAACGCGGGTAATACTAGAAGCTTTCGTCGAACCCGCCTGTGCCGCGACCCAGCAGCCGGTCGAAATCTCTCCGCTTCTGCTCTTGGATGATAGCCTTCTGCTGTTCACGCGCTTCGACGATTGCGTGGCGGCAATCGATATAGGCTTCGGTGCCTGGGGCGCCTTTAGGCCGGCACGCCGCATCATCCTCGCTCGTAATGGGCGGTTGCTCGCCTGCAAAAGCGGTCGTTACGCAGGCGGCGGCCGCCACGATCAGCAAAATGCGAAAAAGCCGCATGGGTATTCTCCTAGGCGAATCCTCGCTCGCGATTTTGGCGCTTTGGTGTTGCTCAGTTGGGCTTGACGCGCAAGGGCATCTAGAGAACGCTCTTCCAACGCTATAAGACACTTCTGACGCGAGGGGACATGAGAAAAATCGCGGTGTTGGTCTTAGGGCTCGCCCTTGCGTTAGGTGCGTCCGCGGCTGCTGCGCAGCAGACGCAACAGCGACAAGGGACACAAGGCACGCAAACTCCTTCGACCGGAAACCCGATACCTCCTGCCCAATCGCTCCAGCCCACGCCGTCGGCATGCAGCGCCGGAAGCCAAAGCCTGCGCGTGTGCAATAACGACTTTAAGTCCTGCAGCAGCGTATGCACCGCCACGGCGCTCGATCCGAATGCCGATGTCGCCGGCTGCAGCACGCGCTGCTGCAGCCAGTTCAAGGCTTGTCTCAGCATCAGAGGGCTGCACTTCGAACAATGTGAATTGCTTTTGAGCCGGCTGGCTTCACGACCCCTTGGCGCTAGCCTCGATCTCCGAGAGCTGTTCCTTCAGCATCGCCGGCGACAAGTAGTGCATGAAGGCCTTCTCTTTCCCGGCGACATCATAGTGGACCTTGAGCATCAGCCCGCCGAAGGTGTGAACCACCTCCTCCGGCGTCACGCCCTGCTGCTCTAACCCAGGCTCTTCAGGGAAGGGAAAGATCAGTCTGAATACGCTATGGGCGGGTACAATACCGGCTGCGTTAGCCTCGGCGGCGCTTGCTTCTGGAGGATGGGCGAGGCTCGCTTCGCCTTTCGGCATGTCAATGGTCACCGAGAGTGGCATGTCAGGCCCTTCGACATCAGGCTTGAGGATGCCTGACACTCCGGTCAGCGGTTGGTCCGATTTGTTTTCGGCGCTGATCGAGAAGCCCTTGATGCGCACGCCTTCGGGTGTACCGGTGAAGATGAAAATCGATCGCTCTGCAAGCGGCCGGTCTTTCGCCTCAAAGAACCACACAAGAAAGTCGGGAGATTCGGGCGATGATATGGGCGCGACTTGCGCGGGCGTGCCTGCGCGCAAGACGAGACCGCCTCCAAGCATGAGGCAGCCCAAAACGAGCAGTACCGTCCCTGTTACGATCAGCATCTGACCGAGTTCAAGTCCCCCGATATGACGGGGTAAGGATAGCGCGTTTTCGGTGGCCGGCAGAGGCGGGGATAAGACATCGGCTTGAGAAGCCCCGATACCGCCCTTCTCCGCTTCCATCTCGGCGCTTGCGGGAAGCGGCGTACGCGCCGGCATGGCAGAGGCGAACCGTGTTCTAAGGCTGGCGGCTCCCTCTCGGGCGAATTTGTGCGCGATTAACCTAGCTCTGCCGATCCGCTCGGCGACCGATGGCGCGACGGCGTAGGCGTTGGCTCGCATCCAGGCAAATGTGGGAGCTAGCGCGGCCCCGGCCGATCTCGTAAACGCTGCAGTCTTGGTGGCAACCACCGACGATCCTGCCGAAAGTCCCTTACCAGCAGCACGCGAAAGATCTGTCGCGCGCGCGCCGATCCCCTCGAAGCATACGGAGAGAAATCTCTCGACCGGGGGCGCGATCTCGTGGACCTTGGTGGACGTCCAGGCGAAACTTGCCGAGGCTATTCTCCCAGTCTCGCGCGCTAGCGTCGTGGCGTTGGTGACGGTAAAAGCCGCGCCCTTCGACAGAGCACTGCCGGTTGAGCGCGCCAGAACCACGCTGTTGGCAGCGGCAAACGAAGAGCCTGCCGACAGCGCCCTACTCGTCGAACGCGCCATAGCAGCGCCCTTCACGGAGGCAGCCGAAGAGCCCGCCGCGAACGCTTTGCCAGTAGAGCGCCCCATCGCAGAGGTCTTGCTTCCAACAAACGAGAGGCCCGACGACAATCCTCTGCCAGTCGCTTGCGCCGACGTGCCGACCTTTGCAGCGACGAAAGAGAAGGCCGCGGAAGACGCCCTCCCGGTCGCGCGCACGATATCGCCAGTCGTTCTTCCGGTCCACGACGCTCCGCGCGCAGCAAGGTTTGCCACATAGCGCACGGCGTCGCGGACCTGCTTCGCCACATAAAGCGAGCTGTCACGAATCTGCCGGCCGACCCACTTGATGCCGCTCGCTGCCAGCGCATCGATATAGTTCAGCCCTCCGACTGTCTTGCTCACGACCAGCAAGACTGCCGAGCTGGTCGACAGAGCCACGACGGAGATCGTGCCTGTGACGGCCTGCACCGCGCGCTGACGCCTTTGCCCTCGCCTGAGCCTGGCTTGCTCCCGTCGCTCAAAGGCCTCTTGGCGCTCGCGCTGGCGTTGCAACCAACGATCATGCCGCGCGCGGTCCGCTTGGACGGCGGCGGCCTGATCTCGAAGCCAGCGCTGGTGGTCGGTGAGGTCCTCTTTCGCCGAGCTCAGCACCTGGCCAGAGCGGGCGACCGTCTCTCTGACGACGGCAACGGTCTGCTCAAAAGCAATGGATTCGGCGCGATCCTCCTTATCCTGTGGAGGCCATGTGCGCTTCTCACGCATCGAGCTCGCCCTCCCCCATCGCTCCGCTAAGAACCGCGCCCATGGCGAGCCTCATGTCGCACAAGACTCATGCCGTTGCCGCCTCCAGGGAACGTTCCGAACGCCGTCGCCGGAAGCCCTGTCCCCGTTACCCTTGGGCTGAAGCACCGCCCCAAATCAGGCAAGCCTACGCGGCCGTCAGCTCTCTCGCTTACCTCACATTAACGGCCAAAACCTGATGGCGGCCTATCATTTTATCCTTTTATGTGCCACACGGCGAGGCTTCCTGGTGCGAAGCCGCCGCCACTAGTTTCCGGCAGTAGTCGCCCCCACCTTTCCTGCGGCCTTTGGCAAAGCTTGGATTGGAGTCCATACGTGACCGAGCCTTCGCGTTCTCTTAGTCGTGCGCTGACCATCGGCGTGCTTCTTGCCCTCCTGCTCCTGCCTCAAAGCGCACGCCCCGAGGACGAGGCGCACCCACCGCAGCAGGCCCAGGCAGACCAGCAAGCCACCCCTGACAAGCACGACGAAGGGAAGGCCGCCGACAAGGCGACCGATACCGACCAGCTGCCGCCCGCATCGACCACCCAGCACTCTGTCACGCTTGGCGGCACAACTTTTTCCTACAGCGCGACGGCCGGCACGATCCCGCTTCACAATCCGCAAGGAAAGACGCTCGCAAATGTGTTCTACGTCGCCTACACGCGCGAGCCTGAGGACGCCAAACGTCCAGTGACTTTCGTCTTCAATGGCGGGCCGGGCGCCGCCTCTGCCTATCTGGACCTCGGCGCCATCGGCCCAAGAGCCGTCGAAGTGACCGCCAAGGGGGAGGTCGTGGGGCCACCCCCTCGCCTCGTCGACAACGATGCGAGCTGGCTCGATTTCACCGACCTCGTGTTCGTCGATCCGGTCGGCACCGGCTATAGCCGCGCAAGCTCGGGCGAGGACGAAGACAAGTTCTGGGGCGTCGAGCACGACACCGACTCGCTCGCCGATTTCATCCGACTCTATCTCATCAATGCCAGCCGCATGTCATCGCCGGTGTTCCTGACCGGCGAGAGCTATGGCGGGTTCCGCGCGGTAACCATCACGCGCGCATTGCAGAAGACCGGCAGCGTGTCGCCAAGCGGGCTTGTGCTCATCTCGCCGGCCCTCGAATTCGCCCTCCTGAATGGCGAGGATTACGACCCAATCCATTGGGCCCTCGCTCTTCCCTCTTATGCTGCGGTCAATCTCGAGAGCAAAGGCGTCACGGGACGCGACACGCTTGGCGCTGCGCTCAAAGACACGGAACGCTACGCGCTCTCCGACTATCTCGTGGCGCTCGCCTCGGGCGCGAAGCGAGGGAGCGATATCGCGAGCGAGACCGTGGCGCGGCTGGCCGGCCTGCCGGTCTCCTTCGTCAAAGAAAATCTCGCGCGCATATCGCCGGGCCGCTTCATCAAAGAATTCGATCGCGACCACGGCCAGGTGCTGAGCCGCTATGACGGCAGCATCAGCGGGCCTGATCCCAACCCGGCGAGCGCATGGCCGCACGGACCTGATCCCGTGCTCGATTCCACTGTCCCGCTGTGGACGGGGGCCTTCGTGCAATATGCGCAAGGCGAGCTCGGCTATAAGACCGACGCAAACTATCGACTGCTCAATCGCGAGGTGCGGTCGAAATGGGACTTTGGCACGAGCCCGACGCGACAGGGCTACGCCGGGGTGCTCGATGACCTTCAGGAAGCGCGCGCCAGCAACAAGTCGCTGCAAGTTCTCATTGCCACAGGTTATACCGACCTCATCACTCCTTATCTTGCGGCGTCCTATCTCGTGAACCAGCTTCCTCCACTGGAAGGCGCAAGTCCGATCACGGTCGAAAACTACCCCGGCGGCCACATGCTCTATCTCCGCCCCGACTCGCGCCGCGCGCTCAAGGAAGACGTCGAAGCGATGTATGAAAAGGCACTGAAATCCTCGCCCCAGGGATAAAGGGTTGGTGATCCTTCCGGATCGGCTAAGATATCGATTCGGGGCCGCGCGAAAATGAGGGATCCCGCTGTGGCAATGCGAAGCGCAATGCTGGCTATGCTCCTGCTCGCCACAGCGGCCTCGATCGCTGCTGCCGAGGACCAGCCGACAGCGACGACGTCAGCAGCCCCTGATGCGGTGCAATGGGCAGAGTTTCAATCGCCAGAGCGGGGCTTCGCCATCTCCTTTCCAGGCCAGCCCAGAGTCACGATCGCCCCGGTCGAGGGGCAAAACCCACTGCTGCAATACGACTTCCAGGTGAGCGTAGGCGACGACACGGTCTATAGCGTCGTTGTGTTCGAATACCCTGACGGCAAGGCGCCGAGCCGGCTCGATAACGACTATTACGTCAGGCTCGTGAACGCTTACGCCAAGGGCAGCGAATCACGGCTCCGCAAGCGCGGACCAGCCACCATCGCCGGCCGTTCAGGCTTCGAGGCCATCGCCGACGACGGCAAGGGCAAGCTCAATCACCTCGTCGACATCGTGCCTGCCGGAAATCGCATCTACATGCTCGCCACAGCGGGACCCCGGAACCATGCGACCGGCGACGACGCCGAGCGCTTCCGGGATTCGTTCCGGCTGCTCGGCAACGAGGCGCAGCCTCAATCGCAATCCGCCGCCACTGCCCCTGCCCAATAGCACTCAAGTCGACGCAGGCCTACGCAGCTCTTCGACGAAGCTCTGCACGTCTCGCGACGGCGCCGTGGTGAACAGGCTTACGCCGATTGTCACCAAGAAGCCGACCGGGACGGCGAACAGGGCGGCAAAGTCGCGGGACACGCCCCACCAATTGGCCACAGCCCTCGCCGTCCCCTCCCATGTCGCCAATATCGCCTGTCTCGCTGCCGGATCGGCGAGATAGTAGCTCCGCCTGAGCGCCGCGTAATTTGCCGCCTGATCTTGCGTCGCATTGGAGAGGAAACTTGAGGTCTCGTAGAAGGCGAACGGGATGTAGCGCGGCGCGAGCATGTAATAGATGCAAACGACGAGGCCGGCGAGCATACCTGCGAGCGCCCCTTCGCCCGTCGCGCGCTTCCACCAAATGCCGAGCAGGAGCACGGGGAGAAAGGCGCTTGCGGCAAGCGAGAAGGTTATGCCGGCGAGCGTCACCATCATTCCTGGCATGGCCATCGCGACGGCCGCGGCCAGCCCCGCTACAAGCACGATTGTCAATCGGGCAACGAAAAGCCGGCCTCCCGTCGAAGCGGTGAGGTGCATGCCCTTAAAATAAATGTCGTAGGAGAGCGCGTTAGCGATGGCGAGCACAAGACCGCTTGCAAGTGCGAGACAGGCAGAAATGCATCCAATTGTGATCAGTACGAAGGAGATGATTGACGCGGTGTCGGACGAGTCCGCCGGCGCGCTGTCGAACAAGGGAAGATAGGCCGGAGCCGCAAGGCACAGAGTCGCAGCGAAGACCAGCGCGAACAGAAACGACGTGCGCGCCTCCGGAACCGAGCGTGAGACGAAGCTTCGCATCAGAAGATGCGGCAGCGAGGCGATGCCGGTGGCGAGACAAAACGCAAGGGCAAAGCGGTTGATTGGATCAGCTGCTGCGAAAGTCTCGCGCTTGAAGTGCGAAACCGCGGCGTCAAGCGCGCTGGCTTCAGGAAGCCAGGTTCCGTGCTGCCACAACAAGATGGCGAGCGCCGCAAGAGAGACGAGCAGCAGCACCGCATATTGAGCTGCCTGACTGCGGCTTGCCGAGCGCATGCCCCCGATGATCGTACACAACAGGACCATCACCACGCCGGCGGCTAATGCCATCGGTGCGTCGATGGGGAAGATTCGCCCCGCGAGAATGGCTGCACCTAAGATCGCAATCGCCAGCGCGGGGAACGAGCACAAGACAACGGCGACCACGGCGAGCGGACGCAATCCAGTCCCGCCGAAGCGCTCGCCAAGAAAATCGGGAATGGTGTAGCCGCCGAACTTGCGAAGATAAGGCGCGAGCAGAAATGCGATTAGCAAGAGACCGCCTGCCCCGCCAATGAGAACGGCAGTCCATCCCTCCCAATCCTGACTGAGCCCACCGGTAAGGCCTGCAAAGGCAAGGACCGCGATGAAGCTCGCAGCAGTCGCCATGCCGTTGACCATGGCCGGGATTGACTGCCCCGCGGCGAAGAAGTCCGAGACCGGCCGGTGCAAGGCGACCGCGCCCGCCTTGGCGTAGATCGCCAACGCGACTAGGACCACGACTTGAATCGCGAGTGTCATCAGACTCCCCTTTTTCCCTGCTCAGCGCCGGTCTAGATGCGCTGCTTAACGCGCTAGCGCACTTTCCGTACGTAATGTGCCGCGGCGCCTGGCACTACTTGAGCGTTCCGTCCGCCGGCCGCGGGGCGACATCGCGCAGAAGCTGGGCGAACTGGACGAAGTCTCCTTTGCGCGGCGACGTCTTGCGCCAAGCGAGCCCGATCTCGCGCTTGGGCTCAGGCGCGTTGAAGCGCAACAGCCTGATGTCGCCGCTGGTATGGATCTCGCTCGCAATCGCCATCTCCGGCAAAAGCGTGATGCCGTAGCCATTGGCGACCATCTGCACGATGGTGGCAAGGCTCGAGGCACCGAAGCTGTCGCGCGCCTCCGGCGTCAGCATATGACAATAAGAGAGCGCCTGATCGCGCAAGCAGTGGCCCTCCTCAAGCAGAAGCAGCCGATCGTGCGCAAGCATGTCGGCGTTGGCGCGGCGCGCCCTCTGATTGCTTCTAGTGGCCTTGGTCGCGAGGATGAATCTGTCGTCGAACAAATGAAGCGTCTCGACCTCGGGGTCGTCGATGGGCAACGCGATGAGAATGAGGTCGAGGTCGCCGGTCACGAGCTCGTGCACGAGATTTGCGGTCAGCGTCTCGCGAAGCTGGAGATTGAGGGCCGGGAAGCGGCGTTGCAGCTCTGGCAACGCCGCCGGCAACAGGTAAGGCGCGATAGAAGGGATCGCCCCCAATTTCAGCACACTCGACAGCACGCCTTCTTGCTGCTTGGCGTAATCGACGAGGTCGCGCACCGAGGCGAGGATAGTCCGTGCGCGCCGCGCGATCTCTTCGCCCTGCTCGGTAAGCTCGATACCTGTCTTCCGTCGCTCGACGAGGCTGATCTGAAGCTCGTCCTCGAGCTCCTTGATCTGCATGCTGAGGGCAGGCTGGCTGACCGCGCAGGCCTCAGCGGCATGGCCGAAGTGGCGCGTTTCCGACAGGGATTCGAGGTAGCGCAACTGCCTAAGCGAGACCATGGCGATAAGGGCCGCTTATCCTTCCTATAAGGAAATACGATTTGAAGTTATCACGGCGGGGAAGGATGGTGAAAGCGTAGAGCCGGGCAGTCGGATTCCGGGTTCGGCCAAACAACTCCGGCTGCACGGGGCATGCTTGGCCCCAACTCGCGGACGGAGATCTTCAAATGCGTGAGTGGCACAAGCCGACGATCGAGGAGACGGAGTCCGGCATGGAAGTTACGAGCTACCTGCCGGCAGAATTGGATCGCGCTTAATCCGCACTTCTCATCTCGGAAACAGAAAAGCGGCGATCAGGCGTGATGCTTGGTCGTCGCTTCGTCTTTTTCGAGCAGCTATCGCCGTTGCCCGTTCGGCCCTCCCGTCCAACGGCCCTATTGCGTTCCCAAATCTCCCGTTCAGATTCCCTTAATGTGGTATCAATGCAGCGTTCATGAACGCATCATGCACCGCTCATTGGGCATACCTACATTTGGTATGTCGAAATAGGTCCGGGATGTGTCGAAAGCACCGGCTGGCAATTTTGAGTTGTTGCCGACCTGCGAGGTGCACAGAGGCGATAGCTTCGAGTAACCGAAACGCAGGTTCCTCGCCAAGCACTGGATGTAGCGGGAGGTAATGCCGTGACCAAGATCATGAGCCCCGAAGAGTTCGAGCAAGAGCTTCGCGCCATCGGCGCCGAGCGCTATCACGACAAGCATCCCTTCCACAAATTGCTGCACGGAGGAAAGCTCAATAAGGGCCAGGTGCAGGCCTGGGCGCTCAATCGCTACTGCTATCAGTCCGCCGTGCCGCGCAAGGACGCGGCCCTGATGAGCCGCTGCCATGACCGCCAGCTTAGGCGCGACTGGATCCACCGCATCATGGACCATGACGGCTACGGCGAGGAGGAAGGCGGCATCGAGCGCTGGCTCGTGCTCACTGATGGCCTTGGGCTCGACCGGGAGTACGTCATCTCCAGGAAGGGTGCGCTGCCCGAGACAATTTTCGCCGTCGAGGCTTACGTCAATTTCGTGCGGGAGAAGACGCTGGTCGACGCGGTCGCCTCCTCGCTCACCGAGCTGTTCGCGCCCAAGATCCACAAGGAGCGCATCTCCGGCATGCTCGAGAATTACGATTTCATCAGCGACAAGGTGATGGCCTATTTCAAGCGCCGGCTCACACAAGCGCCGGACGACGCGAACTTTGCTTTGGAATATGTGAAGCGCAATGCACGGACGCCTGAGGCGCAGAGCGCCGCGCTCGATGCGCTGAGGTTCAAATGTAATGTGCTATGGGCGCAGCTCGACGCGCTCCACTATGCCTATGTCGAGCCCGGGCTGATTCCGCCCGGCGCCTTCGTGCCGGGTAAGACATGAGTGATGAAACCTCGTCGCCCGGACGGCTCGTGGTCGGTCCGGAGACGCGGCCAAAGTTGCCAGCCTATCTCAAGCTCCGCCACGATGCGGGGCGAGGCCGTTGGATTTTGCTGGCGCCGGAACGGGTTCTGACGCCTGACCAAACTGCCGTTGCGGTGCTCAAGCTCTGCGACGGCAAGAGAACCGTGGAGGAAATTGTCGAGGCTCTGGCCCAGGAATATTCAGCATCGAAGGACGTGATCCGCGCCGACGTGATCGATCTGCTCCAGGGCCTCGCCGACAAGGGATACGTAAAGGGATGAGCGAGGAGCTTAAGGAAAACGGACATTGCCAGTCGCTCGTCATCGATGATGAGCCGACCGAGGGCGTGGTCGGCAGCAAGGAGGAGACCGACGCGCTTTGTGCCCGCGCTCCCGTCGGCCTGCTCGCCGAGCTGACCCATCGCTGCCCGCTGCAATGTTCCTATTGCTCGAATCCGATAGAGCTCGAGCGGGTCAACAAGGAGCTTTCCACCGAGACGTGGGTCTGGGTGATGCGCCAGGCCGGCGGCATGGGCATCTTGCAGGTGCATCTCTCGGGCGGCGAGCCTACGGCTCGCAAGGACCTCGAACAGATCGTCTCGGCCGCCTCCGAGTCAGGTCTCTACTCGAACCTGATCACTGCCGCCGTCACACTCAATCGTCCGCGCCTCGAAGACCTCAAGGCACGCGGGCTCGACCACGTGCAGATCTCGTTCCAGGACGTCGATGCCGAGAATGCCGAGCGGATCGGCGCCTATCCCGGCGCCACGCAGAAGAAGCTCGATGTTGCCCGTTGGGTTACTGAGCTCGGCCTGCCGCTCACCATCAATGCGCCGATTCACCGCCAGAACATCCACAATGTCGGCCGCTATATCGAGCTCGCCGTCAAACTCGGCGCGCAGCGGCTCGAGATCGCCCATGTGCAGTATTACGGCTGGGCGTATCTCAATCGCGCGGCTCTGATCCCCACCTACGACCAAACCATTCAGTCGATCGAGCTGGTCGAGCGCGAGCGCGAACGGTTGAAGGGCGTGCTCACCATCGACATGGTGGTTCCCGACTATTACGCGAAGCGCCCAAAGCCGTGCATGGGCGGGTGGGCTAAAGGCTTCATGAACATCACGCCGGCCGGCAAAGTGCTGCCCTGCCATGCCGCCGAGACCATCCAGAGTCTGCATTTCGACAATGTGCAGGACCGGCCGCTGCTCGACATCTGGCTAAATTCGGACGCCTTCAATGCCTTCCGCGGCACGTCATGGATGAAGGAGCCCTGCCGCTCTTGCGCCTTCCGCGAGATTGATTTCGGCGGCTGCCGTTGCCAGGCCATGGCGATCACCGGCGATCCTCGCAATACCGACCCCGCTTGCGCGCTCTCGCCCTATCACGGCGAGATGGTGCGGCTTGCCCGCGAGGAGGCTGCCAAGCCGCCGAAGCCCTTCATCTACCGCAATCCACGCAACGCCGCTGAAGTCGCCAAGACCGAGACCCGGCCGCTCGTCCCGACCGAGTAGGCGGCGATCACTTCCCGGCTTAGTAGGTCGCCGCTTCAAGCAGAGAGAGCTGCATCGACCGGGCGCGGTTCCACCTTCCCTCCCAGCACGCGATAGGCATGGGTGAGCGCGAGCGATGATATCGGGACCGTGACGAACAGCCCCACGAACAAGGCCGCCAAACCCAGCAGATTTATCAGCACCAGCAGCAATGAAAGGCCGAGCAGCTTCCATTTGTGCCCATAGCTGAGGCGCCGGCTTTCCTTCATCGAGTCGATTGGACCGAACTCGCGATCGATCACGATGAAGGTCGTGAACATGAACATGAGCGCGAAGATGATGCCGGGCACGATCAACAAGATGAAACCTACCGCGATTGTAAGCATGAGCAG
>DATFVO010000175.1:0-2335 GCA_035260265.1 Methyloceanibacter sp. | reverse complement strand
GTTTTGGCGTCTTCGCCGGCGGCCTCCTCGTCCTGCTGATGGCGAGGCTGCCAGGATGACAAGCACACGGCTCTTGAGGCCATCAGCGCGAGCCTGCGCGACGTGACAAGCTTGCGCGACTTCATCGCCGCCGTCGAGGTCGGCGCGAGCCCTTCACCCTGCTGAGTACATCGGCAGCGCGCTCAAGAGAGGCGTGAATGTCTGCCAGCGACAACCTGTCAACGAAGTGCTCGGGCCTCTTGTTACGGAGTTCGTTCCCAATTTTGGCCGCGAGGGCGCGACACCTATTCAGCGTGGCTCCACTGCGAGCCGTTTCGGTCGCGCCCAGGTCAAACTCATCAAACATAATGCGCTCCGGCTTCTCAGAGCCGCCCCTTGGCCCGTTGGTCGCCTATTGAGCGCACCAGGTTCAAAGTGGTGCCGGCAATTATCTCCATGTAAGGCCCCTGTAAGCCAAGATGTGTAGAGTGCAAGGCGTCACCAACTTTCCAGCAGCCTCGGCACGTCGCGGCCGGGGCATCTTTTTTTGATCGAAGACTTAGAAACTGACGAACGCAGCAAGTTGAGCGAGGTTCGGCTCGGTTGCGCTCACCCCTGCCCAATTCTATTTATCTCCACATGTTGCAGCGTACCTTGCCGGCCGGGTTCATCGCGCCGTGCCTCCCAACCAAAACCGATAAGCTGCCGTCCGGCGGCCAATGGCTGCACGAGATCAAACACGATGGCTTCCGCATCATTGCTCGCAAGACTGGCGCGGAGGTGAGACTATATAGTCGTCCGGGCAATGACCTCACCCATCGCTTCCCGCTGATCGTTGAGACGTTGGCACGTCTGCGCTCGCGCTCCTGCATCATCGATGGGGAGGCGGTCGCCTGCGATGACAACGGCGTGGCCTCCTTCGATCTCATCCGTCACCACCGCGCTAACGAGCGCATATTCCTCTATGCCTTCGACCTGATTGAGCAGAACGCCGACGATCTGCGGCGTGATCCGCTAGACCGCAAGGCCGCGCTCGCATCTATCGTGGCCAAAGCCAGCCCCGGCATCCGGTTCAACGAACACATGGAAGGCGATGGCCCGACCGTCTTCGCCCACGCCTGTAAGATAGGACTCGAAGGCATCGTCTCGAAGCGTAAGGATTCCGCCTACCGTTCCGGGCGTTCTGCCGATTGGCTCAAAATGAAGAACGCGGATGCACCTGCCGTGAAGCGGGAAGCGGAAGAGGACTGGGGCCGGTGACCCATCTGATCCTGAAGCGCGCATGGGCCTCTCGCCCTTCGGGCCAGTGGAACGATGAAGATTACGATCAGATCGAGGCCGCCAACTGAGCCGGCTTATGGCCGTAGCCGATTAAGGATCAAGAGCCGGTGGCTTTCAAAGGCGCTCAATACACCGGTAAGGGCGGATAGGAAGCCTTCCGCGTCCCTCATACTGTGGCCCTTAGCAGCTAGGCGCTCGATGAATTTCTGCTGCTTATCGATGCGTTCTTTTGCCCCCGCGATGTGCTGATCAGCTTGGGCTAGACGGGCGAGCTCGTCGGCCATGATGGCGCTCCCTTCTCAGGCGGGAGCGCGATCTGTCTCTCAGCCACCGACGCCTGACCGAGGGTCGCTGCCGGTGATAGTCGTCAACGCAGCACAGCGAGGAGGGTTCCCGAGCGCTAGCGCCCTTCACATCACACGCTCGGGCGGGGTTCTCGTGTCAGCGAGCGGCTTGTGCTAGACTATTTGCTATGGGCTTGCTGCTGCGACGCTCGTATCAAATCGGATTTTTGATCGCCGGCATTGCTGCCATAATATTTGTGGTGGCATTGAGGTTGCACTTACTGACGGTGGCCGATACAAGCGTCGAAACAAACCTCCCCGTCCCAGAAGAAACACGCCGGCCCCAGGTTCAAATGCCGCCGGCAGCGGTGTTGCTGGACGCACCTCTTACCGTATTAATATCCGGCGTGACTTGTCTCATTTCTACAGTGGGCGCGTTCTCTGCGATGTTGCTTGCTTGGCGACTGGATCGGCGCCAATCGCGAGAATCAGAGCTTCGCATTACTCAGTTGCAGATTGAGCTGGAGCGCTCTCGTCAGGTGAAGGTGGACCAATCCTAGGCAGCGCGCCGAGGGGTTGGCCGCGCAGCGGGCTGAGATCGGTAAACGTCGGTCCTGGCTCGGTGTGCCGAGCGAGCGGCGGCGAGCCAATGATTCTGACGTAACGTCAATCGCGGTTACGGCTTAGCGCATAGGGGCAACTCATCCGCGCTGGAACGGGCATAGGCCGCTCGGCACGCCCGCCTACGGGTACCACGAAGATCGCACGCCGACGCACGGCTATGCTGCGAC
>DATFVO010000174.1:0-18521 GCA_035260265.1 Methyloceanibacter sp. | reverse complement strand
AGCTGCAGCGAGCGCCGAGCTGCTTGCAGCTGCTTCCTTGAGAGTGCCCCACAAACCGCTTGGATCGGCTGCCGATACGGCAATGCCGGCAACCATGATGCTCTCTAGCACCTTGGTCCACTCTTCCGGTGTGAAGTCGTTTTTACTAGCCATGGCCGTTTCCAGTGAGCGGAGTGTCCTTGCTAGGTATTTCTGCTGCTTACGAGCAGACTGTGCCGCGGCGAGCGCTAGAAGGGAGGCGCTGAATGTCTGTTCGATCGCCTCTTATGTGTCAGTGAGGCAAAGAGGACCCCGATCATAGAAAAGAAAGCCCAAACTCTCGTGGACACACGTGACCAAGTTGATGTCATGGGCGTATTCCCTCCCTTGATCTCGGATAGACCGGACGGGCGAAAACATACCCGAAATAATCCGAGCACGCCATGCGCCCGATCGTGAGCTGAAGAGGCTAGGCCATGCCCATGGCGCGCGCCTTGTTGAGCAGCGCCTCGGCCTGGCGGATCGAGGCGATGTCGATCAGCCGGCCGTCGAGCGATACCGCGCCCTTCCCTTCCCGCGCCGCCTGCTGCATGGCCTCGACGATGCGCTTGGCCTTGGTGACCTCAGCGTCGGACGGCGTGAACACCTTGTTGGCAAGCTCGACCTGGGAAGGGTGGATCGCCCATTTGCCCTCGAAGCCGAGCACCGCGGCGCGTTTTGCCGCAGCGGTATAGCCGTCGGGATCGGAGAAATCGCCGAACGGGCCGTCGATCGGCCTGAGCCCATAGGCGCGGCAGGCGACCATCATGCGCGACAGCGCATAGTGCCACGGGTCGTTCCAGTAGTAATGACGCGTGCCGTCCGCGTCCTTGTCGGTGAGCACGCCGTAATCCGGATGCGGGCCGCCGATGCCGACGGTGCGCGCGCGGGTAGACGCCGCATAGTCGGCGACGCCGAAGCTCAGCGCCTCGAGCCGCTTCGAGCTTTGTGCAATGGCCTCGACATTGGCCATGCCGAGCGCGGTCTCGATTAGGCACTCGAAGCCTATTCTCTTCTCGCGCTTCTTCGCCTGCTCGATCTGCGTCACCAGCATGTCGATCGCGTAGACGTCCTGCGGCACGCCGGTCTTGGGGATCAGGATCATGTCGAGCCGCGGGCAGTTCTCCACCACGTCGACCACGTCGCGATAGCAGTAATGGGTGTCGAGGCCGTTGATGCGGATCATCATGGTCTTGGCGCCCCAATCGATGTCGTTGAGACCATGGACGATGTTCTTGCGCGCCTGCTCCTTGTCATCGGGCGCGACGGCGTCCTCGAGATCGAGGAAGATGATGTCGGCGCCTCCTTTGGCAGCCTTCTCGAACAAAGAGGGGTTCGATCCCGGCACGGCAAGCTCTGAACGGTGGAGACGCGGGGTCGCCTGTTGGATCAGGGTGAAGCTCATACTTTCCCTCCTTGCTTAACCTGTGGCGCCGAGACCTGCGGCGACCGTGTTGATGGATAGCAGAACTGCGGACTTATAGGCTTCGCGCTCGGCCTCGTTTTGCGCGCCTCTGAAGCGGCGGAGCAGCTCGACCTGCTCGCGGTTGACCTCGTTGACGGTGGGAAGGCGGGAGAGCAGCGAGCGGCGATATTCGGGGAAGCGCTCTGCGAGCTCTTCCCCCTGGCTCACTTTCAGCACCATCTCGCGCGTGAGCTTAAGCTCGGCCTCGATGCGCCCGAGGATGTTGTTGCGCACGCCCTCCTCGGCGACGAGGCTCGCATAGTCGCGAGCGACGTCGAGATCGACGAGCAGAAGCGTCTTCTCCACCTCGTCGACGATGAGGCGGAACAGACGCGACTCGTTGAACATGCGGCGGAGCAGCGCGACTCCCTCATCGCCCCGCACCTGGAGCAGGCTCGCAATCGCGGTGCCGACGCCGTACCAGCCGGTAATGATGTGCCGGTTTTGCGCCCAGGCGAACACCCAGGGGATGGCGCGGAGATCGCTCAACGATTTCGCGCCAAAGCGCCGCGCCGGGCGCGAGCCGATATTGAGCATCGCGATCTCTTCGAGTGGGCTCGCAGCCTGGAAATAGCTGACAAGATCCGGATGGCAGATGAGCCCAGAGTAGGCGGCGCGGCTCGCGCCCGACAAAGCTTCGAGCGCATCGTCGAACTCCCGCTTCGGCCTCAACGCCTCCTCCCGCTCCGACTTGAGCGCATGCTCGAACACGGAGGCCGCGAGCAGCTCCATCTGATAGAGCGCCGTGCCCTTGTTGGCATATTTGTGGGACACCACCTCGCCCTGCTCGGTGACGCGGAATCTGCCGCGGATCGAGCCTGCAGGCTGAGCGGCAATGGCGCGGCCAGTCGGCGCGCCTCCGCGCGAGACGGAGCCGCCGCGGCCGTGGAAGAAGGCGATTGCCGTGCCGGCCTCGGTGCCGACCTTGGTGAGCTGCGACTGCGCCTTGGCGAGCTCCCAGTTCGAGGCGACGAAGCCGCCGTCTTTGTTCGAATCTGAATAGCCGATCATCACCTCTTGCACGTCGTTCTGCCAATGTGTAGAGCGGCGGATGACGGGGATGGAAAGCGCCTCGCGCATGATGGCGGGGGCTGCCCTGAGATCGGCGATGGTCTCGAACAGCGGCACGATGGGCATGGCGCAAATCTCGGTGCCGGTGGCATCGATGAAGGCGCCCCCCTCCTTGGCGAGCAGATAAGCGCCGAGGATGTCGTCGACCGAGCGCGTCATGGAAAGAATGAACGAGCCGAAGGCGTCACGGTCGAGCCCGCGCCGCACTTCGCCGGCCTGCCTGAACATGGCGATCAGGTCTGCGGCCTCGGCGCGAAGCTCAGGGATGAGCCGCGGGCCGCTGAGAGGACGCGCAAGCTCGCGCAACAGCCACACGCGCCATTCGCGGCTGCCGAGCTCCGGCGGGTTGGCGTCGCCGTGGCCGGCGATCGCCCACCACAGCGCCTGGAGCGCGGCGGTGGTGCGCGTCGTATTCTCCCTGAGGTCCAGCCGTACGGTCGAGAAGCGGAAGATCTCGACGGCGCGGCGCACCGGGCGAACGAGATTTGCCGCGATAGACCTGCTTCCGACGGCCTCAAGCGACGACTCGATCATGCGCAAATGCAAGATCAGCCCGTCGGCGTTGTCGTAAGCGGCACCAGGCCCGCCGATATCCTGGCCCTCGACGCGGACGATCGAGGCCTCGAGCTTGCGCAACACAACGGTGAGGAACTGCCGGTATGGCTCACCAGGATTGCGCGCAGCAATCGCCTCTGCCTCTCCGGTCGATTCAAGCTCACGGCGCAGCTCGTCGCAGAAGCTTTGCGGAACCGGAAGAGCGCGCTCGGTGATCGACAGAGCCTTGGCGAGCGCCACGAGGCGGTCGTGGTAATAGCGGAGCGAAGCGAGCGCGTTCTGCCGCAGCGTCCAGGCGGTGACGCGCGTGGTGACGGATGGATTGCCGTCGCGGTCGCCGCCAATCCACGAGCCGAACTGGAAGAAGGGTGGAACCTCGAAGTGCCTGCCAGGGTAATGTTGCGCCAGCGCATAGTCGAGATGGGCAAGCATCTCCGGCGCCTGGGTAAACAGCGTCTCGTCGAAGAAGTGGAGCCCGCGCGATACCTCGTGCTGCACCGTCGGCTTTTCCAAATGCAGCTCGCCGGTCATCCACACGAGCTCGATCTGGTCTCTGAGATCGGCGAGAAGCTGGGTGCGCTCGCGCTCGGTCCAGCGCGGCAATTCGAGATCGCGCAGCAATAGATAGATGCGGCGATATTTCTCGAGTACGGTGACGCGCTTCGACTCGGTCGGGTGCGCGGTAATCACCGGCCTGATGCGCAAATTCGACAGAAGCCCTTCGATCTGACGCGCCGGCACGCCGTCCTCTGCCGCTTCCGCGATCACATTGGCGAACGTGCCGCGCAAAGCCTCGCGACCGCGCACCTGCTCGGTCCGGCGGCGGCGACGCATGGCGGCGTTCTGCTCGGCAATGGTGAGAAGCTGGAACCAGATGCCTTGCGCCTGTAGGGCGCGGGCCATCAGCTCTGGCGTGAAGCCATAGATGTTGGCGCCGCCCTTTAGCACAGCCTCGATCTCGGGCTGGTGCTGCCGCACGACTTCGAGCAACAGCTCGAACAGGATGGTGGCGGCTTCCTCGGCCGATGTGCCGCTGATCAGCGCTTGCGGAGGCTCAGTCGCAAGGCGCGGCAGTTTGAACTCCTCGTTCATGACGGACTTACGCACTCCCGACCGTGACGATCGGCCTGACCCGGCTCGGGCCGAACTGCCCGGCACCAAGGTAGCAATGTCCCTTACAACGCAATCCATCTAGATCAAATCGTTGACCAGCCCAAGTGCCGGGCATCCACGAACTTCCGTCAACAATCAAAGCGTGGATGGCCGGGCCTCCGCCCGGCCATAACGGGCTTAAGGATAGCTGGCAGCACCCGGACGCGATGTCAGGCGATGGCCCGGCGCTCCTGCTTAGAGGCGAGCACGCCGGCCATGGTGGCGCCGAACTCGCTCGGATTAGGCGCAACCGTGAGCCCGCAGGAGCGCATGATCTCGGCCTTCTCGGCGGCGCTGTCGCCTGCCGCGGAGATGATCGCGCCTGCGTGCCCCATGCGGCGGCCCTTCGGCGCCGTGAGCCCAGCGACGAATCCGACCACCGGCTTCGACATGTTGTCCTTGATCCAGGCCGATGCTTCGGCCTCTTGCGGACCGCCGATCTCGCCGATCATCAGCACGGCGTCGGTCTCAGGGTCCTCCTCGAACAATGCGAGATGATCGAGGAAGGACGAGCCATTGATGGGGTCGCCCCCAATGCCGACCGAGGTCGAGATGCCGATGCCGTGCGCCTTCATCTGCGAGGCGGCCTCGTAGCCGAGCGTGCCGGAGCGCGAGATCACGCCGACATTGCCCTGCAAATAGATGTGGCCAGGCATGATGCCGAGCATGGCCTTGCCGGGGCTGATGATACCGGCGCAGTTCGGACCGACCATCATCGGGCGCCGGTCCTTGGGATAGCGCATGAGGTAGCGCTTCACCCGCATCATGTCTTGCGCCGGGATGCCGTCGGTGATCGAACAGATCAGCCTGATGCCGGCGTCGGCGGCCTCCATGATGGCATCCGCGCAGAAAGCCGGCGCGACGAAGGTGATAGAGGTGGTGGCGCCGGTCTGCTTCACCGCTTCCTTCATGGTGTTGAACAGTGGCAGGCCGAGATGAGTGCCGCCGCCTTTGCCGGGCGTCACCCCGCCGACCACATTGGTGCCATAGGCCACCATCTCCTTGGTGTGGAAGGTGCCCTTGTCGCCGGTCATGCCCTGGACGAGGACCGGCGTGGTTTCATCGATCAAGATGCTCATGACGTTTCCTTCCCGATGGCAGGCTTCAAGCCGCGAGCCGGCCTTGGCACGCCGCCACGGCCTTCTCCGCCGCTTCGGCCAAAGTTTCGGCTGTGATCAGCTTGAGCCCGCTCTCCGCTAGAATTTTTCGTCCTTCCTCGACATTGGTGCCAGCAAGCCGCACGACCAGCGGCACCTTCACGTCGACCGTGGTGCAGGCTTGCACCACGCCTTTGGCCACCCAATCGCAGCGATTGATGCCTGCGAAGATGTTGACCAGCACTGCCCTGACCTTCGAGTCGGACAACACCAGCTTGAGCGCGGTGGCGATACGCTCAGGTGAAGCGCCGCCGCCCACATCGAGGAAGTTCGCGGGCGTGCCTCCGGCATGCTTGATCATGTCCATGGTCGCCATGGCGAGGCCTGCGCCATTGACGATGCAGCCGATCTCGCCGTCGAGGCCGATATAGTTGAGATTGTGCTCGGCGGCCTGAGCCTCGCGCGGGTCCTGCTGGGAGGGGTCGTGCATGTCGGCCACGTTGTGGCGGCGGAACAGCGCGTTGTCGTCGAACGACATCTTGGCGTCGAGCGCAAGCACGCGATCGTCCTTTGCGACCACCAGAGGATTGATCTCGAGCATGATAGCGTCGCAATCGCGGAAGGCGCGATAGGCGTTCATGATGGTCGAGACTGCGCTCTGCGCCTGCTTGATGCTAAGCCCGAGCTGGAAGGCGAGCTCGCGCGCCTGGAACGCCTGCAAGCCTACGGCAGGCTCGACCACGACCTGGAGGATGGCCTCGGGTTCGGTCCTGGCGATCTCCTCGATCTCCATGCCGCCGCGCTGCGAAGCGATGACGCGAATGCGCTCGGCCTTACGGTCGAGCACATAGCCGAGATAAAGCTCGCGGTCGAACGGCTCGGCCACCTCGATATAAACCCGCTGCACCGGTTTCCCTTCTGGCCCGGTCTGGATGGTGACGAGCCGCTTTCCGAGCAGGCTGGCCGCTGCGTCGCGCACCTCGTGATAGGTCTTGCACAGCTTGATGCCGCCAGCCTTGCCGCGCGCGCCGGCGTGGATCTGGGCCTTCACCGCCCAGTTCCAGCCGCCAAGCTCGGTCGCAGCGTAGACCGCCTGATCGGGGCTGAAGGCCACGGCGCCTTTCGGCACCGGCACGCCGAAGCTCGACAGCAATTCCTTGGCTTGATACTCGTGGACGTCCACTTCTCTCCTCCCTGATCACGCGTGGCCCGCGGCCACTTGGGGTAAGCGCTAGCTCAGCTTGCCCTTGACGAGTGCGTAGGCCTTCTCGGTCGCTGCCTCGGCTCCGGCGAGAAGCTTCTCCAGCTCTTTCACCTTAGCCTCGGCAAAAGCCTTGTCGGTAATAATTTTAGCATTGGTGAAAACATTCAAGGCGGCGCTTCGCAGTGCAGCATAAGCGGCGAGCACGCCGACGCCCGCATCGGAGATCACGTTGAGATTTCCCTTGTCGGAGGCGATGGCAGCGAGGTCGATCACCTCGCGCGCGGCGTGGCAGCAGCGAAGCGGAACCTCGGTCGCCTGCTTGAGTGCGGCCTGGATCGCCTTGTCGCGCGCAGCCTTCTCGGCGTCGGTTTCCTTGGCCATGCCATAGGCGGCCATCACCTGATCGAAGGCCTTCACGTCGTCCTCGATCATGCCGGTCAGCTTGTGGCGGAGCGCTTCGGCCTTGTGTAGCACCTCTTTCATCTCGCCTTCGACATCGGCGTATTTCTTTTTTCCGATGGTGAGATTGCACACCATGCTCACGAGCGCCGCGCCCATGGCGCCGATGATGGCGGCGGCGCTGCCGCCGCCCGGCGTTGCTTTGCTGCTTGCGAGCGCATCAAGGAACGGCTCGATCGCGGTATCCTTGAACTTCGTCATCAGGCCATCTCTTTCGCAAGCGTGTAGATCTTCTCGGCGTCGAGCACGCCTTCGGAGCTCTCGAACAGCTGCTTGATGCAACCGCGATGGAGCTTGAGCTTGAGCCCGCCGATGCCAAGCGCGCCAAAGCAGATAACGCCGTCCCGTTGTTTACCCTTGTCGGTGGCTTCGATTCCCTCAAGCCCAAGCGGCGGTTGCGCGTTCACATCGGCGACCGCCTCGATGGTCGGATTCTTCTCCCAATGCGACGCCTTGACCAGCTCTATGCCGATGGCGCCGGCGGCGAACACGATTTGCGCACCTTCGAGGTCTTTGGCGCGCGAAGCCTCATCTGCGCCCTGCACTGGCTTGACCTTCACGCCGAAGCGCGCCTCGATCGCCTGCACCGCCTTCTCGGCGCGTTCCTTCACGCGCGAGGTGAGCGAGACCTCGGCGCCTTCCTGGGCAAGGAGCGCCGAGGCGCGCATACCGACAGGACCGGTGCCGGCGAGCACTACCGCCTTCTTTCCCTTGAGCTTCGTCGCCTTGGCGAGCAGTGCAACACCGGCGGCCGCCGTGGTGTTGGATCCGTTCGGATCGAGCATCACCGAGACGCGAAAAGGACCGAAGAACTTCTTCTGCACGGCCTTAAGTAACGCCTCGCCCTTCGCCATGTCGCCGCCGCCAACGAAGATCGCGGTGTTCTGTTTATCCTTGCCGCCACGGGTGAAGATCGTGCCGTCGACCAGCGTGCCGACATTGTCGGGGGTGACATTGGCATAGCCGGTGACGCGGTCGGCGCCGCCGTCATAGCCGACCACAGTGTCGAACACGCTGGGGTAAGGATCGGTGTCGAACAGGAACAGGAGCTTCTTCATGGCATTGCCTCCCAGCTATTCCGTGATGACGTTCTGCGGCTTGCCGGCCACGAACGCCTCGATGTTGTCGATGAGCTGATCGGCCAAGATCTGCATCGCCTCCTGGCTCGCCCAAGCAACGTGCGGCGTCACGACCAAGTTGGGGATGGTGGGATCGAGCAGGATGTTGCCGTCTTTGGGCGGCTCCTTGGTGAGCACGTCGAAACCGGCGCCGGCAATCGTGCCCTTGCGCAGGGCCTCGGCGAGCGCCGCCTCATCGACAAGCCCGCCGCGCGCAGTGTTGATGAGGATCGCGGTCGGCTTCATCTTGGAAAGTTCTTCCGCGCCGATCATGTTCTTGGTCTGAGGCGTCAGCGGCACGTGCAGCGTGATGATGTCGCTCTCTTTTAGGATGGTCTCGAAATCAACCAGGCCTGGCTGCGGGATGATGTCGAATGGGAGCACCTTCATTCCAAGAGCTTCGGCACGCTTTGCGATCGACTTACCGAGCGCGCCGTAGCCAACGATGCCGAGGGTCGAGTCCGCTATGTCCCGAATGGGATGGGTTAAGAAGCAGAACTGGCTCGACTTGTTCCAAACTGCATTCCGCGTGTCCTCGACGTAAGCGAACAGGTTACGCCTCAGCGCGAAGATCAGCGCGAGCACGTGCTCCGGCACGGTATTGAAGGCGTAATTGCGGATATTGACGATGGTGATGCCGTGCTCTTTGCAATAGGCCTTGTCGATGATGTCGGTGCCGGTGGCAGCCACGGCGATAAGCTTGAGTTTCGGCAGCGCCTTCAGCGTGTCGGCCTTCATCGGCACCTTGTTGATGATGGCGATGTCGGCATCCTCAAGACGCTCGACGATCTCGTCATGCGTCCAGGTGGACTGATATTCCTTGTAAGTGTGCGGGAAGTTCGGTTTGCGGACTTTGGCGTCCACCGACTCTCGATCGAGGAACACGATCGCGTGCTGCACTGAACTCTAGCCCCTAATCAAATCGTGCTCAAAACCAGCGCGATACGCCTCAACTATTCCCGGCGGAGGAAATTCCCGCCGGGCGCCCCGACCTCAAAAACTCGGCTAGCGGAGCGTGCGCGAAACGCGCCTCGCCCCGCGCTCCGCCTATTCGGCGGCGATTCTTTGCTGCTCGCGCATCTGCGCGCCGCGGAACCGTGCCTGCGCCGCAGCGACGCCAGAGCCGAGCTCGACCTCGATGCCGATATCGTTCATCGCCATCTCGGCGCCGGAGATCGCGCCGAGCAGCATGAGCTCGTTGAGATCGCCGAGATGGCCGATGCGGAACAGCTTGCCGGCCATCTGTGAAAGCCCCGCGCCGAGCGCGAAATTGTAGCGGCGATAGGCGCGGTCGATGACCTCGGCGCCATTGAAGCCGTGCGGCACCATGATTGCGCTC
The DNA here is from genome assembly GCA_035260265.1 of Methyloceanibacter sp. Taxonomy (GTDB): domain Bacteria; phylum Pseudomonadota; class Alphaproteobacteria; order Rhizobiales; family Methyloligellaceae; genus Methyloceanibacter. Next base: position 9,043 of record DATFVO010000174.1, on the reverse strand, counting down.
ACCGTATTGGAATGCCACTTGGGATCCCTCGCGCAGAGCTTGAGGCCCCAGGCCCTTACCGCTGCCCGGGTGCCGTCCGCCAGATGCCGATGCCTGGCAAACACGTTCTCGAGCCCCTCCTCCTCAAGCATGGCGAGCGACTCGCGCAGGCCATGGAGCATAGGAAGCGCCGGCGTATAGGGGAAATAACCGCTGGCATTCGCCTTCATGTGATCATTGAATTCGAAATAGGCGCGGCGGCATTTGGCATCCTTCATCGCCGCGAGCGCCTTTTGGCTCGCGCACACGATGCCGAGCCCTGCCGGCAGCATCAGCCCCTTCTGCGAGCCCGTGATGGCGAGGTCGACGCGCCACTCGTCGAACCGGAAGTCGATGCTCGCGATCGAGCTCACGCCATCGACATAAAGGAGCGCTGGGTGGTTGGCGGCATCCATAGCGCGGCGCACGGCCGCGACGTCAGAGGTCACGCCGGTCGCCGTCTCGTTATGGACGACCATGACGCCCTTGATTTCGTGGTTCTTATCCTTGCGGAGCGCCTCCTCCATCTTGTCGGGATGGACGCCAGTGCCCCACTCCTCGTCCTGGACGATGACCTCGAGCCCATGACGGCGGGCAAGCTCGATCCACAGGCTGGAGAACTGGCCGAAGCGCGCGGCGAGCAGCTTGTCGCCAGGGGAGCAAGTATTGGTCAGCGCGGCTTCCCAGGCACCGGTGCCGCTCGACGGATAGATGAAGACCTGACCTTCCCGGGTCTTGAAGATCTTCTTCAAGCTCTCGAACAAAGGAAGCGTCAGCTTGGGAAAATCGGAGGAGCGATGGTCCTCCATGGCAATATGCATGGCGCGCAAGATGCGGTCGGGCACATTGGTTGGTCCCGGAACAAACAAAAAATTACGCCCTGGCCTTCTTGCTCCAGCCATCAAGTCCTCCCCTTGGATTTCTTAAGCAGGCAGGCGTGCCCGCCCGGATTCGTGTGGGAAAAGGTTGGTAACGTCAGCCTTGCCGCCTTGCAACCCCTTTCCAGCCTAAAACAGGCCGGCAATGCGGCCGTCCGAGGCAAGCTCGATATTGTTGGCTGCCGGCACCTTGGGGAGGCCCGGCATGGTCATGATGTCCCCGCAAATCACCACCACGAACTCGGCGCCGGCGGAAAGCCTGACCTCGCGGATCGGGATGGTGAACCCTGACGGGGCGCCCTTGGTGTCGGCATTGGTCGTAAAACTGTACTGAGTTTTAGCGATGCAGATGGGAAGCTTGCGGAAGCCTTCCTTCTCGAGTTCGGCGAAACGGTCCTTCACGCTCTTGTCCGCGGTGATGTCGTCGGCCCGGTAGATTTTTTGGGCGATGGTTCGCGTCTTGTCCCAGAGCGACATGTCGTCGGGATAAAGCGGCTTGAATTTCGAGGGCTTGGTCTCGATCGTCTTCAACACGGTCTTGGCCAAATCGACGGCGCCGCCGCTACCTTGCGCCCAATGATCGCCGAGCACGCATTCGACACCAAGCTCGCGGCAGAAGCGCTGCAACAGCGCCATCTCGGCCTCGGTATCGCTGGAGAAGCGGTTGATCGAGACGATGACGGGAAGCCCGTAGCTCTGCAAATTCTCGACATGGCGCTTGAGGTTGGCGCAACCCTTCTCCAGAGCTTGCAGGTTCTCTTTCTTGAGATCGTCCTTGGCCACGCCGCCGTGCATCTTGAGCGCCCTGATGGTCGCCACGAGTACGACGCAATCGGGCTTGATGCCGGCTTTGCGGCACTTGATGTCGAGGAACTTCTCGGCGCCGAGATCGGCGCCGAAGCCCGCTTCCGTCACCAGGTAATCGACGAGGTTGAGCCCGGCCTTGGTGGCGATCACCGAGTTGCAGCCATGGGCGATGTTGGCGAAGGGACCGCCATGGATGAAGGCGGGGTTGTTCTCCAGCGTCTGCACCAAGTTCGGGGCAAGAGCGTCCCTGAGGAGCGCCGCCATCGAGCCGGCGGCGGAAAGATCTTTGGCGGTAATTGCTTTCTTGTCGCGGGTTTGGCCAATCTGAATCTGGCCTAACCTCCGCTGAAGGTCGGCGAGGTCCGAAGCCAGGCAGAAAATCGCCATGACCTCCGAGGCGACCGTGATGTCGAAGCCTGCCTCGCGCGGAAAGCCGTTCGCCACGCCGCCGAGCGAGGTGACGATGGAGCGAAGCGCCCGCTCGTTCATGTCGATAGCGCGCCGCCAAGTAATGCGACGAATGTCGATTCCGAGCGGATTGCCCCAAAAAACATGATTGTCGATCATGGCCGCAAGCAGATTGTTGGCGGCGCCAATAGCGTGCAAATCGCCGGTGAAATGCAGGTTGATATCCTCCATCGGCACGACTTGGGCGTAGCCGCCGCCGGCCGCGCCGCCCTTCACCCCGAAACAGGGGCCAAGCGAAGGCTCGCGAATGCAGATCATGGCCTTTTTGCCGAGGAGGTTAAGCGCGTCGCCCAAGCCCACTGTGGTGGTGGTCTTGCCTTCGCCTGCAGGGGTTGGGGTGATCGCGGTGACGAGGATCAGCTTGCCGTCGGGCCGATCTTTCAGCGAGGCGATATAGTCGAGCGAAATCTTCGCCTTGTAGTGACCGTAAGGCAGCACATGTTCCGGCGGGATGCCAAGTCTTTCCTCGGCAATCTCGACGATCGGCCGCATATGAGCGGCCTGGCTGATCTCGATGTCGGACTTGGGCCGTCTATGTTGTTCGTCTCCACGCCTGCCCGGTTTTTCGGCGTCTTCACGCGGCTGGACTGACATAACTCCTTGACCCTCAAATTGTTAGCTGAACGGAACAGGCGGCAAGAATGCATCAGGAATGGGCAAACTAATTCATTCGCTTGCCTTCTTGCAATCGTCTGTGCAGGGGTAGCGGCCACTTAAGGGGTGGAGGATTTATCTGCAAGATGACGGCCGACGTGCTGCTCAAGGCCATGTTCAAGGCCGCCGTCGATGCGGCGTTGCCATCGCTCTGCGTGCCGGCCCATCTCCCGCCGCGGCCAAAGGGGCGCACCATCATCGTGGGCGCGGGCAAGGCTTCGGGCGCGATGGCAAAGGCGCTCGAAGATGCCTGGGCCGGACCGCTCGAAGGGCTGGTGGTGACCCGCTATGGCTACCGCGTGCCGACGGCGCGGCTCAAAGTCGTCGAGGCGGCCCATCCGGTGCCGGATGCCGCCGGCCGCGATGCTGCAAAGCGCATCCTTGCGCTGGTTCGCGGGCTTTCTGCCGACGACCTCGTGCTTTGCCTCATCTCAGGCGGCGGCTCTGCCCTACTCTCGCTTCCGGCCGAGGGGCTGACGCTCGAAGACAAGCAGGCGGTCAACAAGGCCCTGCTCAAGTCGGGCGCGACCATCTCCGAGATGAACACGGTGCGGAAGCATCTCTCGGCCATCAAGGGCGGGAAGCTCGCCGCCGCAGCCTATCCCGCCAAGGTAGTGGCTCTGATGATCTCCGACGTGCCTGGCGACGATCCGTCGATCATCGCCTCCGGGCCGACCGTGCCCGATCCCTCGACCAACGAGCAGGCGCTTCACATCATCGAAAAATACAAGATCGACGTGCCGAAAGCCGTGATCGAGCGCTTGCGCAAAGGCGACGAGACGCCCAAGCGCGGCGATAAGCGGCTCGCGGGCGCGGAGAACATCATGATCGCAACGCCGCAAGCCTCGCTCGAAGCCGCCGCCGAGGTTGCGCGCAAGGCTGGCGTCAAGCCCGTCATCCTCGGCGACTCGATCGAGGGCGAGTCACGCGACGTCGCTCTCGTCCATGCCGGCATCGCACGGCAATGCGCGTTGCGCGGCCAGCCCGAGAAGCCGCCTTGCGTGCTGATCTCGGGCGGGGAGACCACCATCACGCTCAAGGGCGAGGGCAAAGGCGGGCGCAACACCGAGTTCCTGCTTGCGCTGGCAATAGCGCTCGACGGTATGCCCAGCATCTATGCTCTAGCCGGCGACACTGACGGCATTGATGGCAGCGAGGACAATGCCGGCGCTGTGATCTATCCCGATACGCTCGCGCGCGCCGAAAGGGCCGGCATCAACGCCAAGGCCATGCTCGCCGATAACGATCCTTGGACCTTCTTCAACGCCATCGGCGATCTCCTGGTGACAGGTCCGACGCTCACCAACGTCAACGACTTCCGCGCCGTGCTGATCGAGGCGAAGCAGGCCTAGCCCACGCTAAATTTCGGAGTCGGTCTGGCACACCACCGTGTCGCGGTGCCCGCATTCGGGAGCTTGAAGCCGATCATCGTTCCTGTCCGGAGATCGACGATTGGTGTGGGGCAGCCAATGCGCCACACGCGCCACGGCGTGTTGTGGTGTGCCTGATCCCAGTCGACGGCCAGCGTAATGCCGGCGCGCACGCATTGCCCATGGTCGGTGAAGTGGGGGTTGAGCGCGGGAGCGGGATTGTCGGCCTGATTGAGCTGCATGCCTTCGACCGGGTCATAGAGCTCCACCTCATGCCGCTGGCACACCATCATCGAATTTTCCGTCGCCCACTGCGTGTTCTCAACATGGGTGAAGGCGGCATTAGGGTCCGGGTTCGCGGCCATGACGACCTTGCAGGCGATCACGACTAATATTGGGGGTATGTGTATAGCCATGCTCCAAACCTCTTAGGCCCTCAGCCAAAACTAAGGAGCCGGTCCACAAGTTGCTTTTTTCCGATTGCGGCTTTTGGGTTCCCCTTGCGGCATTCGGGTCGAGCCTGAGGAGCGCGCCGGGGCTCGATTTCAAGGCAAGGCGACCATACCAGGAGCAACATCGCAGAAGCGCGTTTCTGGCGCCGGCACCAAATGGTCCATAGGGCGTTCTGTCCGGAGCAATGTCCGGGACGAGGAGCTGTGCCTTGCGGTTTGTCGTTATCGGTATTCTTCTCGCGTTCCTGGCTGGAGCGATCTATGTCGGCCATTACGGATGGGTCTCGGCCGGCGATGTCACGATGCCGGCGTGGGGCTGGCTGATGATGGGGCTTGGCATCTTCTTCACCCTTGTGATCGGCGGCGGCCTCATGATCCTGATCTTCTACAGCAGCCGCGCTGGCTACGACGAGGCGCCGCAGATCGAATACGATGACGGGTCGGACGCCCGGCAGCTCCGGAAAGCGAAACGCCGACAGGGAGTGTCCGCAGGCCTCAGGAGCAGCAGGATCGGCGACAAGAGAAGCGGAGGCGCGATAAGGCGCGCATTCACGCATAGGCTTCCCTAAGCGCGCTCAGGGCCGCTGGTCGGTCGAATGACCAGCCTGTGTAGCCTCAGCCGGGTAGTCAGCTTAATCGCAGACTATGGGCAGTACCACAGCGGACCGACGGCAACGCAGCCGCGATCACCCCAATCGTTCGGACGATACGCATAACGGTGCCAGCCGCGATAACGATCGTTTGGTCCGTAACGTGATGCTTCGCGGTCGCGCCAATCACCGTCGCCGCGCCTCTGCCAGTTGTCCCGATCCTTGCCCTGCTTGATCTGTACCGCCCCGGACGAGCCGAGTTGCGAAGACGGTGGCGGCGTACCGCCATACGCAAAGCTGCACAGCATCAATGAGGCGATTGCCACCGATAAAATAAGCTTGAGTATTTCCAACCTCCTTGTGTTTTCAGGGGAAAACAGGATGGAGGGATTGGGGTTCCGTTAGAACCGTGATGAGTCAGGAACGGCGTTTGTCGGGACGGCGTTGCATCGACTCCCGCCACCCGCTTGACGAAATCTCGGTGGCGGACCTAGCTATGTTTCAGGAAGCGGTCGAGGGTGATTCGCGTTGCCGTGGTTCGAGCATGCTGCCCATCAGAACGAAGGCGAAGCCATGAAGGCGATCGCACACCTTCCGGGTCTCGATATCGAGATCTTCCACCGCCAATCGCCTGACGGCTTGGCCGAGCAGATCTCGATCAATCTCAGGGCAGTCCCCTCTTTCGACGCATTCGCCCGCGCCTTCGAGGCACTCAACCCCTTCGTTTTTTGGGCCGAGGCGGCCCGGCTCGCCTGGTTCCCTTGGCTCGAAGCCATGCGTGCCGCCACCCTTCCACCAAGTGGCGCGGGGCCGGATCGTCCCGCCTATCGCCGCCTAACCAGCGGTGCTGACGACCTGCCGGCGTCACACACCTAAAGATCGGCGCTTGCCTCTAGACGCTTATGCGCAAATGGCCGTCGATTTCGTGCGCGCGCACCATGGCTGGGCCGCGCCGGTCACCTTTGCGCTCGAATCGATCGCGCTGTTTTCATTGCTGATCCCAGGCTGGGCCGCCCTGGTGGGCATCGGCGTGCTTGTGGCGGCAAGCGACATTCCCTCGGCGATTGGGTCTCCTATTGGCTCGGGTACAAGTTCAAGGAGCCGATCGGCCGTGTCTGGCCACTGGCGCGCTATCCAGACCTGTTGCCGCGCGGCCATGCTTTCATGGAGCGGTGGGGCGTGCTCAGCATCTTCATCGGCCGGTTTTTTGGCCCGCTGCGCGCGGCGGTTCCGTTGGTCGCGGGAATCCTCGAAATGCCCTATTGGACTTTTCAAATCGCCAATTTCATCTCGGCTTTTGTTTGGGTCTGGTCGTTATTGGCCATCGGCGACCTTGGGGCGGGCCTTCTGCAATGGTTAGCCTGATTTGGACGAAGGTTATCGCTTATACGCGGCAACGATCGCTCCCATCGGAAAGAGCGTATCGCACCTGGCAAGCACCGGCGCGCAGAGACTCGATATGCTGCCGTCAAGAAAGAGTGCGTTGGCGGTCGCGAGTCCATCGCGAAAAAGATGCGCGAAGCTCCAGAACGTGACAGGAGTGTCGGAGATCGCAAACACCACCGTGTGAGGGTCGCGCAAGCCGACACCGTTGCGGATTTTGCGCGAGGTGCTGTTCGCACGAATCTTCGGATGAATGCGGCCGTCGATGACGAGCATCGGGCCTGACTGGGTGGCAAACTCGGCCTTGGGCTTGCGCGACAGGAATTGCTCGGTGGTAAGAACGCCAGCGTTCTCACCATCGACGTAGAAGATGCCGTTCGGCTTGAGATGGAAGTTCCCGGCCCCGCTCGCGGTATTAGCCCGTTTGAGAACCTTTCCCGCCTCGATGTAAAGCCCGACCGGAGCGAGGCTTTCGTCGTACATGCCGGCATTCATGGCGAACACGATCGGGCTTGCGCCCATTCGGCGCGGCAGGCGGTCGAAGCCGCCATAGGGTGCGCCGTTTTCGTCCTTCCAGAACAGGCGCAGGGCGTAGTCGCGCAGGTCGAAGGTGCAGACGATGTAGCTCGCTCCCTCGAAGGCGCGGGAAACGCAGGGAGAGGGAGCGGCCGTGCCGTGCGTGGCGCCGACCAGTGCGGCCAGCATCCAGCTGGCTGCCGTCGTCATGATAAACAGCCCGCGCAGAGATCCCAGGGCGCGGCCCGCGTATCGACTGCCGAGAACGACGTTGCGTAGCCAGATCGTCATTGAAGTGGGCCCTGCCCGTCCGTTTTGCGCTCTGATATTATCGGCCCAGGGAGGACAAGAAAGCCCGTCGCCGTTGTATGTATGAAATGTCACAGTTCTGTAATTCTGGAGTGGACTCCCCGCGCTATTGTTAGGTCGACGTTTTAACATTCCTTAGATAGCAAAAAGCCGCCATGACAGACGTCGCCCTAACGGCAGGCGCCTCGCCAAAGCCAAAGCTCGATCATCCGATCACCGCCATTCTCTTTGTCACGATCCTGCTCGCCGGCATCCTTTACGCCGGGCTGAACATCTATCTCGAGGTGCGCGACGCAGGCGTTGTTACTGAAAGTTGGCTGCCCTTCCTCCTGCTTGGTATCGCCCTTCTCATCGCGCTCGGCTTCGAGTTCGTGAACGGCTTCCACGACACCGCCAACGCTGTTGCCACCGTCATCTACACGCACTCGCTTGCGCCGATGGCGACGGAGACCTTGACCCAGAGCGGGATGTATTTCGTGGCGTCGTCGAGCGGCCACGCCGCCGCCATTGTGGATCCGCGCGATCCTGGTGCTGACCTGTACCGGCGTGTCCTTCGCCCACGGCTCGAATGACGGGCAGAAGGGCATGGGCCTGATCATGCTGATCCTGATCGGTTGCGTACCGACCGCCTACGCCTTGAACCGATGATCGGCTGGAAGCGCATCGTGGTGACGGTCGGCGAGAAGATCGCAAGTCGCATTTGACCTATACGCAAGGAGCCTCGGCCGAGCTGGTCGCCATGGCCACGATCGCTGGCGCCGACATGTTCGGCCTGCCGGTATCCACGACCCAGGCGCTTTCGTCTGGCGTGGCGGGAACCATGGCCGCCAACGGATCCGGACTGCAGATGGCTACTGTCCGCAATCTCTTGATGGCTTGGGGCTGACACTGGCGATGGCAGTTCTGCTGTCCGGCAGCCTGTATTGGCTCTTGAGCCACATCTAAACGGCATTGAACGAGAATGCAGGAAGCCCGCCGCGCTTACGGCACGGCGGGCCTGACTGATGCTGAGCTAACGGGGGGAGGGATTAGCTCGGCAGCAGCACTGTGTCGATGACGTGGATCACGCCGTTCGACTGCAGGACGTTCTTGATGGTGATCTTGGCGGCGTCGCCTTTGGCGTCCCACACCCAGATCGCACCGTCCTTCATCTCGAAGGTGAGGTCTGCGCCTTCGACGGTCTTGAGCGTCGCCTTGCCGCCGCCCTTGCTGATCATGTCCATGAGGTCCTTGGCGGTGATGCGGCCAGGAACGACGTGGTAGGTCAGGACTTGGGTGAGCTGGCCCTTGTTCTCGGGCTTGAGCAGCGTGTTGACGGTGCCGGCCGGCAACTTGGCGAAAGCGTCATTGGTCGGCGCGAACACGGTGAAGGGCCCTTTGCCTTCGAGCGTGTCGACGAGACCGGCGGCCTTGACCGCAGCGACCAGCGTCGTGTGGTCCTTAGAGTTGACCGCATTCTGGATGATGTTCTTCGAGGGATACATCGGGGCGCCACCCACCATGACAGTCGCCTCCTTGGCGAAGGTCGGAACCGTGGTGAGAGCAGCAAAGGCGAGACCGGCAGCGGCAGCGCCGGCGAGAGCATATTTGGCGAACTT
>DATFVO010000173.1:0-4533 GCA_035260265.1 Methyloceanibacter sp. | reverse complement strand
GCAGCCCGTACTGGTGGTAGCTGTCATCTTCCGAGTTGCAGAGGACCATCAACAATCCTGAAGAAGAGGAGGAGTGAGCGCAACGCCGCTCGCCCGTCATGGCCTATTGGTTGCTGAAATCGGAACCCGAGGAATGGTCTTGGGACCAGCAGAAGAAGGCAGGCCGCAAGGGCGCCGAGTGGGACGGCGTGCGCAACTTCCAGGCCCGCGCCAATCTGCGGAAGATGAAGAAAGGCGATCTCGGCTTTTTCTACCACACCGGCGACGAGAAGCAGGTCGTCGGCATCGTCGAGGTGGTGAAAGAGGCGCACCCGGACTCGACCGACGGCACCGGCCAGTGGGACGCCGTCGACGTCGCGGCGGTGACGGACGTGCCGAGACCCGTAACCCTCGCCGAGATCAAGGCGAACCCGAAGCTCAAGGACATGGTGCTCGCGAAAGTGCCGCGCCTTTCCGTGCAGCCCGTTTCGCCGCAAGAATGGAGTATGATCTCAAAGCTCGGCGGTCTACGCAAGCCGCCGCAGACTTGAACGAGGGAGGGAGCGCCATGCACATCAACTATCTTGCCGTGGTGGTCGCGGCCGTTGCGGCATTTCTTCTTGGCTGGGGCTGGTACACCTTCTTCGGCAAGGTCTGGATGTCGGCCCTCGGCAAGAGCAAGGAGGAGTGCGATAAGACCCAGCACTCGCCGACGCCGTTAATCATCGCCGCCGTCTCATGCTTCCTGATGGCCTGGATGCTCGCAGGGCTGATGGGCCACCTTTCCGATGTGACCATCAAGGGCGGCGTCGTGAGCGCCATCTTCGTATGGATCGGCTTCGTGCTGACCACCGTCGCCACCAACCATGCCTTCGAGGGCTTGCGTCCGCTGGTCACCGCAATCGACGCCGGCCACTGGCTCGCCGTGCTCGTCCTCATGGGAGCCATCATCGGGGCTTTCGGAGCCTAGCCTGAAGCGCGTAGGCCATTCCCCGGCAACGCTTCCGGTCATACTATCGGACACAAGAAGAGTGGCGCGAGAACACTTGCGCTTGCGTTGGGAGGAGGAGATCGATGCTGGAGCAAGTCCAAAAGGTCAAAACCTACAAGGTCCCGAAAAAGTGGAAGGACCGCGCGTTCATCGACAAGGACGAATACGAGAAGGTCTACCGGAAGAGCATCGAGAAGCCCGACAAGTTCTGGGGCAAAGAAGGCAAGCGCATCGACTGGATCAAGCCGTACACCATCGTTAAGAACACCTCCTTCGAATATCCCGACGTCTTCATCAAATGGTTCGAGGACGGCACGCTCAACGTCTCGGCCAACTGCATCGACCGGCATCTCAAGAAGCGCGGTAAGCAGGTCGCCATCATCTGGGAGCCCGACGACCCCTCCGCGCAAGCGCGCTACATCACCTATCGCGAGCTGCACAAGGAGGTGTGCCGTTTCGCCAATGTGCTGAAGGCGCAAGGGGTCAAGCGCGGAGACCGCGTCACGATTTATCTGCCGATGATCCCCGAGACTGCCTATGCCATGCTCGCCTGCGCCCGCATCGGCGCCATCCACTCGGTCGTATTCGGCGGCTTCTCGCCGGACTCGCTTGCCGGCCGCATTCAGGACGCCCAATCGAAGGTGGTCATCACCGCCGACGAGGGTCTGCGCGGCGGCCGCAAGGTCCCGCTCAAGGTCAACGCCGATGAGGCGCTGAGGAAGGTCTCCGGCGTCGAGCAAGTGCTCGTGGTCGGGCGCACCGGCGCAGAAGTGCCGTGGACGGCGGGCCGCGATCTCTGGCTGCACGAGGAGCTTGCCAAGGTAAGCGACGAATGCCCTCCAGAGGAGATGAACGCCGAGGACCCCCTCTTCATCCTCTACACCTCTGGCTCGACCGGGCAGCCCAAAGGTGTCGTGCACACCTCGGGCGGTTATCTCGTGTTCGCCGCCATGACGCACCAATACGTGTTCGATTACCACGACGGCGACGTCTATTGGTGCACGGCCGATGTCGGTTGGGTCACCGGGCACTCCTATATCGTGTACGGCCCGCTCGCCAACGGCGCCACCACGCTGATGTTCGAGGGCGTACCGAGCTATCCCGACGCGGCGCGCTTCTGGCAGGTCGTCGACAAGCACAAGGTGAACATCTTCTACACCGCGCCGACCGCGATCAGGGCGCTGATGGGCGCGGGCGACGACTTCGTGAAGCAGACCAGGCGGAAATCGCTCAAGCTGCTCGGCACCGTCGGCGAGCCGATCAACCCCGAAGCGTGGGAATGGTATTACCGCGTGGTGGGAGATGAGCATTGCCCGATCGTGGATACCTGGTGGCAGACCGAGACAGGCGGCATTCTGATTACGCCCCTTCCTGGCGCGACCAAGCTCAAGCCCGGCTCGGCGACCCTGCCGTTCTTTGGCGTGCAGCCGGCGATCGTCGACACCGAGGGAAAAATTGTCGAGGGCGAGGGCTCCGGCAATCTGGTCATCCTCGACGCGTGGCCTGGCCTTGCTCGCACCGTCTTCGGCGACCATCGCCGCTTCGTGGACACCTACTTCTCCGCCTATAAGGGCAAGTATTTCACCGGCGACGGCTCCCGGCGCGATGAGGACGGCTATTACTGGATCACCGGCCGCGTCGATGACGTGATCAACGTCGCCGGCCACCGCATGGGAACGGCCGAGGTCGAATCCGCGCTCGTCGCCCATCCCAAGGTTTCCGAAGCCGCTGTGGTTGGCTATCCCCACGACCTCAAAGGCCAGGGCATCTATTGCTATGTCACCTTGATGGCCGGCGAGCAGTGGTCCGACGGGCTGAGGGTCGAGCTTCGCGACTGGGTCCGCAAGGAGATCGGCCCGATTGCCTCGCCTGACCTCATTCAGTTCGCGCATGGTTTGCCCAAGACGAGGTCGGGGAAGATCATGCGCCGCATCCTGCGCAAGATCGCCGAGGACGACTTTTCCAATCTTGGCGACACCTCGACGCTTGCCGATCCGAACGTGGTCGACGATCTCATTCAGCACCGCCAGAACAAAAAAACGGCTTGACCGCGCTGGCGGGTGAGCGCCGTTAGCGCAAGGAAACGGGCAAGGGAAATATCATGTCGTTGAAACAAGTTCTGATCGGGCTCGGCATCGCCCTCGCCCTCATCGTCGCCATCGTGCTCGTGGTGGGCCATTGGTCTCCAGGCGAGCAGCCGGAAGTCGCCAAGGCCATGTCGATCGAGGTAGGCGATCACACCGTCACGGTCACGGGCAACTATAAGAACCTGACGCAGGAATCGATGGCCGATGGTATGGATATCAAAGTCGACGGCCACGAGATCGCCATCAACGCCGATCAGCTCTCCGTCGACGGCAAGACCCAGGTGCTCGAGGCCGGGCAGGACATCGAGGTCGCGGTGGACGACAAGGGCGCTATCAACATCAAGCTCCTGTCGGACGCGGGAAGCGCCGGTCAAACCTCGCAATAGCCGACTGCAGCTCTCTAGGATGACAACTTCCGCATGGCCTGACCAAGGAACGCGTTCCACGCGTCCTTGGTCTCGCGAGTGAAGCTCTTCTCCAGTGATTGCTCGAGCGTCCACATCAGCGCCCGCGTCATCGAGCGGTAATGGCGGCTCCTGATGCCGAGCTGGCGGTGGCGCGCGCCGAGCAGCTTGAGCACCGAGCCCAAACCATCGTCGTGCTTGAGCGAGAGCATGGCGAGCTTGATCGCGGCGGCGAATTTGCGTGCCTGCACCCCGGCCGGGCCGTCGAACCGCGCGCGTAAGGAAGGATCGATGCGGAACAGCCTAAGGTAGAACAGCTGCCCGACCAGCTCGAGCGCTGGTTCCACTCTGCGGAAGCTCTCGAGAATCCGCCGCTTCTGGATCGTCGTGAGCGGGATCTCGGCGGGAGCCGCCGCTCTCTTAATCCGCAGGCGCGTTGTGGTTCTGCTTGGACGAAGTTGGATGACGGCCGACATGGCGAGCACTCCCCACTGAAAGAACGCTGGCGAGGAGCATGAAGCGGCAGCTCTTGACGAAGCGTTAAGGTAACCGGGACGGAAACCATTTGCTGGCGCGCGCCAGGCAAAGGGCCGTCCTGCCCCACCACCTTGTCGCCAGTGCTGCGGCCTCCATATCTAAACAGGCGGGCGGCGGGGCGCCGCGCCGCGTGGAGGCCTAAATGAGCTATTTCCGCACCGCGATCCTGCTTGCGGCCTTGACCGCGCTGTTCATGGGGATCGGATTTTTGATCGGCGGCCAGAGCGGCATGGTCGTGGCCCTATTGATCGCCGGCGCGATGAACCTGTTCACCTATTGGAACGCGGACAAGATGGTGTTGTCGATGTACGGCGCGCGCGCCGTGGACGAGCGCTCCGCACCAGAGCTTTACGTCCTGGTCAGGCAACTTGCCGCAAGCGCAGGCCTGCCGATGCCCCGCGTCTACATCATGGAGAACCCGCAGCCGAACGCCTTCGCCACGGGGCGTAACCCCGAGCATGCCGCGGTCGCCGTGACTACAGGCCTGATGCAGATGGTGAATCGCGAGGAGCTTGCCGGCGTGCTGTCGCATGAG
>DATFVO010000172.1:0-3314 GCA_035260265.1 Methyloceanibacter sp. | reverse complement strand
GCTCAAGCGCGCGGTCGCCGAGAAATTCAAGCGCGAGAACGGGCTTACCTACAAGCCGTCAGAGATCACGGTCGGCGCCGGTGGCAAGCAGGTGCTCTACAACGCGCTGCTAGCGACACTCAATCCCGGAGACGAGGTGATTGTGCCTTCGCCCTATTGGGTGAGCTATCCGGACATCGTTCTACTGGCAGGTGCCGAACCAGTCGTCGTCGAAACTAGGCTCGAGGATGGTTTCAAGCTCAGGCCTGAGGCCTTGGCGCTCGCCATTACGCCGAAGACCAAGTGGTTGATCTTCAATTCGCCGTCGAACCCGACCGGCGCCGCTTATACCAAGGACGAGGTCAAAGCCCTGACCGACGTGCTGGTGAAGCACGAGCATGTATGGGTGTTGTCGGACGACATCTACGAGCACCTCGTCTATGACGGCTTCAAGTTCACCACGCCTGCCGCCATCGAGCCTAAGCTCAAGGGCCGTACACTAACGCTGAACGGCGTGTCGAAGGCCTATTCCATGACCGGATGGCGCATCGGCTATGGCGGAGGACCTGAGCCCTTGATCAAGGCCATCGCCACGCTGCAATCCCAGTCGACCACCAACGCATGCTCGATCAGCCAATGGGCTGCAGTCGAGGCGCTCGACGGGCCGCAGGATTTCCTCAAGGACTGGGTCGCCTCGTTCCAGGAGCGGCGCGACCTTGTGGTCGCGATGCTGAATCAGGCGAAAGGCCTTTCCTGCCCGAAGCCAGAAGGCGCTTTTTACGTCTATCCGTCCTGTGCAGGCACGATTGGCAAGACCACCAAGGGCGGCAAAAAGATCCGCGATGACGAGGCATTTGCAACGGCGCTTCTCGAAGAGGAGGGCGTTGCCGTCGTGCATGGCGCGGCATTCGGGCTCTCGCCGTTCTTCCGCATCTCCTATGCCACCGGAATCAATGCGCTTGAGGAAGCCTGCCGCCGCATTCAGCGCTTCTGCGGCAATCTCAGCTGAGGCAGGAGGGGCGGATGGCCGAGATGAAGTTCAGCACGGGCAATCAGATCCAGGGCAAGATCATGGAGATTCGCAAAGGCGCCGTGACGGCCATCGTCTATGTCGCAATCCCTGGCGACGTCACGCTGGAATCGAGTATCACCATCGCCTCGCTCGAGACGCTCAAGCTCTATGAGGGCAAGAAGGTCATCCTCATGATCAACCCGGGCGACATTATTATTGGCTGCGAGTAGACTCGCCTGACTTTGTCATTAGCGATGGACAGCGTCGTCAGAACCGAGGAGATGACGGCGGCAGGCGACCGCCACGCGTGCTTGTTGCGGCTGTCAGACGGAAGGCGCGTCGGTTACGCCGAGTTTGGCGATGTGCAAGGCCTGCCAGTGTTCGCCATCCATGGTACGCCGGGCTCGCGCTATATGTTCGCTCTCACCGATGAGGCCGCGCGCGAGAGAGGATTGCGGATCATCGCGCCTGAGCGGCCAGGCTATGGACTTTCCGACTACTGTCGCCAAGATGCACTTGCGCACGCGGCCGAGGACCTTAACGCGCTCGCCGACGCCCTTGTCCTCGACAGATTTGCGCTGATCGGCGTCTCGGGCGGGGGCCCTCATGCCATGGCTGCTGCGGCCTCGATGCCCGACCGTATCGCGTTGCTTGCGCTGATCAGCCCGGTCGGCCCGATCGCCGAGTGCCACCGCCGCATCCGCATGACCCTATTCCATCGGCTGGTTTTCACCCGCATGGGCCGATCGAAGCGCGCCTGCGCTTCCTTCTTTTGGTCTCTGCGGAACCTGATCAGATTGGCGCCCGGCGTGGCGCACGCGGCTTTGATGCGGCGCGTCGCGCCATCAGACCGGGCGATTCTCACGCGCGCCGATGTGCGCACCAATCTTCGTGCCGCGGTGTCGGAGGGGCTGCGGCCGGGCATAAAGGGCGCGCTTCAGGATTTGCGCCTGTTCTGCGGGCCGTGGGACCTGCCGCTTGCCGAGATCGACGTGCCGACCATCATGTGGCAGGGCAGCGACGATACAATCGTGCCACCCCAGGCCGCCTATCATCTTGCCGAGACCCTTCCCAACTGCCGGCTCGATATCGTCCAGGGCGCTGGTCATTATTGGGTATTTACTCAATTCGCGCGTGTGCTCGACGCCGTGCAAGCGGCGCTCCGCGGCTGACGAAAATCGTGATCAAGGCTTTTCTCGCCGCGCTGCTCGGGCCCTGGGTCGGCTGGGCCAAGATCGAGCGTAAAGCGACGGTGGGCGGAGCCGCCTGATCTACATCTTGTCGTAGGTCAAGCAGCAGCAGTCCTTCAGTCCGTCCTGGCGCATCTTGCAAGCAAGCTTTTCCTCGGCACCGGGACAAGCTTGAGGATTTGCGTCCGCCGCGAGCCCGCTGTGACACGTCGCGGTGTAGTGCACGCAGTTCCCGCCCAACAATTCTGAGTTCGTCGGGCAGTGGCAGTTGGGGGGCGTTCCGACCATGCCATGCTGGCAGCCCGTCGAAACTGCCTCAGCCGTTCCCTCCGGCGGCTCGCAATAACCATACTTGCTCGGGACGGCGAGGACGCGGTAGCCGGGAGGGCATGAGTGCTCGCCGGGATTGACCGTCTCCTCCTTCTTCCCCCATCCCCATCCCCAGCCGCCGCCTTGGCCTCCCTGGCTGGCATTGCCGGCACCTTCCGCTGCTGGAGGGGTGCTTGTCGTGCTTTGCCAAGCGCCATCCGGCGGGGCCTGAGGCGGCTCTTCGGGACTCGCGCTGTCGATCGCACCCGGCGTAGCATTCTTGCCAATCGGCGCCGCGCCCGGAGTCTCCTTGCATTGGAACTTTCCGTCAAAGGTTCCGCAAGCGAAGATGGCCATCGCTCGGTCGCCGCCGACGGCCAAGGGCAGCACACAAAGAACAGCCGCCAGGACAGAACCGCGAAACAGACGCATGAACACCCCGCCCGCTTAGAGGACCGACATAATGACACAGGAACTGGCTCAGAACAGCCAGGTGAAGCGGCCTTTGACCGCGTTGTCGATCAGGTCTTGATGCGATCTGGCCGGAGTAGGATAGGGGCCATCGACCCACTTCGAGAGGCTTGGACGACTTAGGCCGACGGCCAAATCGGGCCTCTTGCCAGAGGCCGTTTCGCTTGTCACCATAGCTTCACTAAAGGCTTGCGCGGGTAGGCGCGTCGGAGCCTTCCCCCGCGGGTTATAACCGCCAAGGGAGGAGATCATGGGCCAAGCGCAGGGCCAACCAGCCCGCAGCGCCCGCTGCATCGCACTGGTTGGCCCATATCTAAGCGGAAAGACCACCCTACTCGAAGCTATCCTAGCGC
>DATFVO010000171.1:0-3049 GCA_035260265.1 Methyloceanibacter sp. | reverse complement strand
GTCGGAGTTAAGGCCTTCGCTTAAGATCGGACCGTGATAGAGCGTTCGCACCTCAAGCGAGAGATAGCCGATCGCCAAGGTCACTGCGACCACAGCGGCGCTCGCGCTATAAAGCTCGGGCCGGTGCCCGCGCGTAACGAGCGCAAGCACGGCGGCGAGCACCGCGGGGATCCCGTAGCCCAGCAGAATCAAATTGATGACAGGTTCACCGACGGATTGAGACGAGAACAGCGGATTTCCGGTGAAGCCGAGCCCGACGACAATGATGAGCAGGGTCACTCCGGCAATCGCGATTGCACCGATAGAGTGGACAATGCTGCCCGAGCGAAGCCTGATCCGCTCAAGCCCGATTGCGAGCGCGAGCCCGACCACGACAAAAAGGGCGATCTCGTTGAGACTGCCCGAGCTCTCATAGGGATCGCCCGTCAAATAGTGGCGTATCTCGAAGGAAACGAGCAGAACGGTGAACAGAATTGCTGCGGCATCGACGATGCGCGCTGGCACATCGTCCTTGCCCCGGCGAAGCAGATTGCCGGCCACCCAGAAAGAGGCTGCCGGAATGCCATAGCCATAAAGCAGCCAATTGAAGATCGGTCGCGTGCCGAGATTGGCGCCGACAATGCGCGGGTCCCAGGCAACGCGGGCAAGCACGAGCATAACCATCGCCGCCGCGAGCCAGCGGAGCGCTGGCAAGGGCCGCTTCTCAATGATCCAGGCAATGCCCGGCACCATCAGTGCCAACGCGACGGTAAGCCAGCCCTTCTCAAGCGCCATGCTGAGGGAGAGCGCAAGCGAAGCAACGGCGCCGGTTGCGAAGATGGCAGTCGCCGACGCCGAGCCTGGACGCGGCTCGCGTTTCGCCAAAAGCTCCGTCGCGTAAGCGAACAGAGCCGCAAGCAGAAGCGCCGCGGTCGCAAAGGGCACCGAGCGGTCGAACTCGGCGATGCGGTAATAGAGGGCGACGAGGATCGCGATCGGCGCAAAGACCGCCGAAGCGCTCCATAGAATGGGCGGAAGGGGCCGCGCGCTGCGTCCTTGCGCTAAAAACCCTGCGGCTCCGAACAGGACTGCGAAGCCTGCACCGAGAATGAGATGCATCCCATAGAGATAGCCCCCAAACTCAGGTACTTGGCCGCGGCCATAGACGAACTCGCCGACATTGAAGCCGATCGCCCATTGCGCAAACACAAAGGCGACGAAGATGGCTGCAGCGGGTACAGCAGCAGCGGCGCTTTCCGCGTGCCAAGCGATGGCGACCGTTGCGGCAACGAGCACCGAGAAGGCTGCAAGCGCCGCCGCGTCGTGTTGAGTTGCCACCACAAGCAGGCCTGCGCCGAGGAGATAGGCTGCTAGCGCGCCTGAAGAGGTGCCGTCAATACGGCCGGGCTCCGTATCAGGGCCGAAGAGAAATCCGGAGACGATCAAGGCGGCGGCAAACACAAACCCAGTGATCAAGTGGAAAATATGCGGGGCAAGTACGCTTGGATCGTCAATGCCAGGAAGAACCCAGACAAGGCTGAAAAGGACTGCCGTGATCGCTAGCCAGCGCCAAAGGCGCGCTCGGGCAAGCGCAAACGCAGCCGCCGTGACGGCTGCAAGGTAGAGGTAAAGTCCCCAATAGCTAGGAACCTCAGTCGAGACGATGAGCGGCGTGAGATAGGCGCCGACAAGACCGAGGCCTGCAAGCGCCGGACCATGCAACAGCGCCGCCGCGAGCGTTGCGAGCGCGACAGCGCCGAGGAGTAAAAAGGCGATGGTCGGCCCGATAAATCCGTAGAGCGCGTAAGCTGCATAGGCATCCGCGTATGCGATGGCCGTACCTGCCGCCGTCAGCACGCCGGGGATATAGGCCGAAGGAAGGTTGCTGAGTCGGTTATGGATCTCGTTTCGTCGCGTCCATTCGCCGGCGGCGAGTAACGTAAGCGCAAGCAACGCCCCCAGAGCGACGCGCATGGCCGGGCCGAACCAGCCCTGCTCGATCGAATAGCGAACAAGGAAAAAGCCGCCTAGCGCGAGCGCCAGTCCTCCGACCCAGACCGCCCACTGAGTGCCAAAGCGCTCTTCCAGGCTGATTGGAGGCGTTGCTGCTTTCGTAGCTTCGATCGAGGCTTCCTCGGGTTGCAAGGGGTCCGGCTCTGCAGGCTCTGCAGGTTCGGGCTCGGTTGGATCCCGCATGACCGGCTCGGGCTGAACCTCAGCGGGTCTTGCTTCTTCGAGGGTGCCGACCAATCGGAAAAGGCGGGCCTCAAGCCCCGCAATCCGGTACTCAAGCACGCGCAGGCGGCTACGCGCCCCCACCGCCAGCACGAGCGCAGCAATAGCGCAAATCGGCACGGCAAGAACGGCGACAATCAGGAGATCCCACGTGTCCATCATGCTTGCGTCCCCCGTCCCACCCGCGCGGGATGCTAAGGCCTGATCGTCATCAGCGAAAGCCGGATCGGTCGAGCAAAAGCGACTGCAGCTCTAGCGGCTCCGTCAGCCAAATTACTCACCCATGTCAGCTTTGGGTCATTAGTAGACATTGCGACGCGCGTGTCAGAGGTCCGCTTTACCCTTAAGAGCGGACATTCTCGACGCCGACATTAATGTCCGCTTAGTGCCATAAGCGGACATTTGCAAAAGTAAGGCGCGGAGTTTTGGTGTGCAGGCTTAAGACTCTAGCCAGTGGCTTGGTGAGTCCTCTCCTCGTCGCACGCCTTGATATGAATAAGGTTCGGCATTGACGAAAGCTTGTCCGCTGGCACACATGCAGTGACTCCAGCTTTCCTGGCGGCATCGACGAAGAGCTTGGTGGCATCGTTTGGATAGCCGCCGCTATCGCTCAGATATTTCTCGACACTCCAATTGGATCCAGGCGAACCGCCTGCGCGGCGGCGACTTTCGCCCCCGGCCGTATCGCCCGCCATGGCGCTTGACGCCGCCAAGTATGCATAGTCCGTGGCGAAAGGGGTGGTGATCAGTTTCGCGTATTTCACGGATTTATCAAACTGGCGGCCATAGAAATATACTAACCGAAGCCCCTGGTTGTACCAGTACGGGTAGTTGG
>DATFVO010000170.1:0-2928 GCA_035260265.1 Methyloceanibacter sp. | reverse complement strand
ACCGAGCTCCTGAACCACGAGATCGTGGTGGAAAGCCTGGGCGGCGAGACGCTCGAGATCGAGGTCTCGGCGCTCAAGAAGACCCGCCTCGACAAGCTGCTCGAGGCGATCCTGCTGCAAGCCGAAGTGCTCGAGCTGACCGCCAATCCCGACCGCCCCGCCGAAGGCGTGATCGTAGAGGCGAAGCTCGAGCGTGGACGCGGGCCGGTTGGCACCGCTCTCATCCAGCGCGGCACGCTCAGGCTAGGCGACCTTATCGTCGCAGGCCAAGCCTGGGGACGGGTGCGCGCGCTGATCAACGATGTCGGCGACCACGTGAAAGAGGCTGGTCCCTCGGTTCCCGTCGAAGTGCTCGGCTTCGACTCAGCGCCTGAAGCGGGCGATCAATTCGCCGTGGTCGAGAACGAAGCGCGCGCGAGAGAGATCACCGATTATCGTGCCCGCGAGCGGCGCAAACGGCTCGCAGTGGCGGGCGCTCGCGGCAGCCTCGAGCAGATGATGAGCCAGCTGAAAGAGGCCGGCATCAAGGAGTTCCCGCTCGTCGTCAAAGGCGACGTGCAAGGCTCGGTCGAGGCCATAACCACGGCGCTCGGGAAGTTCGGTACTAGCGAGGTCAGAGCTCGCATCATTCATGCCGGCGTCGGCGGCATCACCGAATCCGACGTGTCGCTCGCCGCGACGTCAGGTGCGGTGGTGCTCGGCTTCAACGTGCGCGCTAACGCGCAGGCCCGCGAGGTCGCCGAGCGCGATGGCGCCGAGATCCGCTATTACGCCGTGATCTACGACCTGGTCGACGAGATGCGCCAGGCGATGTCTGGCCTGCTTGCGCCGACGGTGCGCGAGAACTTCCTCGGCAATGCCGAAATCCTCGAAGTGTTCACCATCTCCAGGGTGGGCAAAGTGGCCGGCTGCCGTGTCACCGAGGGCAAGGTCGAGCGTGGCGCCCAGGTCCGGCTGATCCGCGACAATATCGTGGTGCACGAAGGCAAGCTCTCCACCTTGAAGCGCTTCAAGGACGAGGTACGCGAGGTGGTCGCCGGCCAGGAATGCGGCATGGCCTTCGAGAACTATCAGGACATGCGGGTCGGCGACGTCATCGAGTGCTTCCAGGTCGAGCACGTCCAGCGCACGCTGTAGCTGCTGGCATTCGCGCCATACCTCTTAAAGCTGAAGGATAATGATCGCCCCAATCGAAGTGCGTCGTCTGAGTGCAGGTGACGCCATGCGGATGCAAACAATCGTGGCGATGCTGCCGCAGCCCGAGTGGCGCGGGGCGGAAATTCCCTCGCTCTCCTATTTGGCGCGTGCGCTCGCGGACCCGGATGTTTACGTGTTTGCGGCATTCGAGGGCAAACGCCCCATGGGCTTCGTTTCGGCCTACCGCTTTCCCTCGCTCGCGAAGCAGTGTGACCTCGTCTACATCTACGATGTCTATGTGGCCGCGGCCGATCAGGATCGCGGCGTGGGGCGCGGGCTCATGGACCGCATGATCGCCGAATGCCGCAAGGACGGCGTCGCCGAGGCGTGGGTCGGAACGGATCTGGACAACCAAGCGGCGCAGCGGCTCTATGTGTCGGCAGGTGCGCGCGAACCGGGCGAGAAATATCTCCAATTTGAGTTCGACCTCGCCGCCGCAAGCGATAAGGGCAAGTAACATGGCTCGCTCTCAATCCGCCAAGGCTCCCTCGCAACGCCAGCTCAAGGTGGGTGAGATGATCCGCCATGCGCTTGCCGACATCTTCCAGCGCAGCGAGATCCTCGACGAGGTGTTGAGCCGCCACTCGCTCACGGTGCCCGAGGTGCGCATGTCGCCGGACCTCAAGCTTGCCACGGTTTACGTGCTGCCGCTCGGCGGTGGCGAAGCGGAGGAGGCTGTCGCCCATCTCGACAAGCACAAGCGATTCTTGCGCGGGCTGCTGGCGAAGAAGGTCAGCATGAAGTTCATGCCAGAGCTGAGATTCAAGGTCGATACCTCATTTGAGGCTTCGTCCCGCATCGATGCGCTGCTCGCCTCGCCGAAGGTCGCGCGCGACCTCGACGGTTAACGCGCGAAACGGCCATGGCGCGCCGGCGCAAAGGCTCACCCGTTCACGGCTGGCTCATCTTTGACAAGCCGCAAGGCATTAATTCGACAGGCGCCGTAGCCCAAGTTAAGCGGCTCTACGACGCAGAGAAGGCTGGCCATGCCGGCACGCTAGATCCGCTCGCGACCGGCGTTCTCCCCATCGCTTTCGGCGAAGCGACCAAGACCGTGCCATTCGTGGTCGAAGGCAGCAAGGCATACCGCTTCACGGTCCGCTTCGGCATCGAGACGGATACCGACGACGCCGAGGGGAAGGAGGTCGCGAAGAGCGATGCGAGGCCTTCGCGCTCCGAGATCGAGGCGACCCTGTCGCGCTTCACTGGCGAAATTACCCAAGTGCCGCCGCGCTTTTCCGCACTCAAGGTCGATGGCGCTCGCGCCTACGACCTTGCCCGCGACGAAGAAGAGTTCGAGCTTGAGCCGCGATCCGTTTCGATTGCGCGGTTAACCCTCATCGCCCACCCAGACAAGGACCATTGCGTGCTCGAGGCCGAATGCGGCAAGGGTACCTATGTGCGGGCACTTGCTCGGGACCTCGGCAGGGTGCTCGGCACCCTTGGCCATGTGGCTGCCCTGCGCCGCACCCGTGCCGGTCCCTTTGGCGAAGAAAATGCTGTTTCGCTTGCCACACTCGAGCGGCTCACCCCGGATCGCGAGGCACTCCTTGCGGCGATTGAGCCGGTCGAGATCGCGCTTCGCGACATTCCGGCGCTTGCCATCAGCGCTGCCGATGCGGCCAGGCTCCGGCGGGGC
The DNA here is from genome assembly GCA_035260265.1 of Methyloceanibacter sp. GTDB lineage: Bacteria > Pseudomonadota > Alphaproteobacteria > Rhizobiales > Methyloligellaceae > Methyloceanibacter. Next base: position 92 of record DATFVO010000170.1, on the reverse strand, counting down.
CAGCCGGTTTTGCTGCGCGGACGGGATGCACCAATCCTTGCCGGCACCGTCTACGCAACCACGCGCGGCACTTTAGTGGCCGTAGGCGAAGT
>DATFVO010000169.1:0-2803 GCA_035260265.1 Methyloceanibacter sp. | reverse complement strand
TTCGGTCGAAAGAAAGTCCGGCCGCGTGCCGGACCTCCAGTTCCCCCGTCTTCGTCGCGCGAATCTCACCATTAACCAGAGTGGTTCAACGTGGCAGGACGGCGGCGACAACGCGACACAGCGCAATAAACCGCGAGCGTTGCTGAAAAGACACATCAGGGCGTTAGAATGCTTTCGTGGTGGGCTTCCCTCCCCACCACTGGTTTCCCCCCGCAAACGGAAACCCGAAGCCCCGGTGTGCCCCCCGTCGCCGGGGCTTCTCTTATAGAAACGTTTCAGCGCTCATGTACTGAATGATGGACTTCACCGCTTTAGACCGCGCTCGCTCCCGGCTTAGTTGGTCGCGACGAGAACTTGAACGCTTCGAGCAGACAGCCGACGAAGCTGACCCTCGCACACCGCGCATCAGGCACAAACTGCAAGAGGATGTCGATAAAGCCGAGCGCGACCTTCGACATGCGCAAGACCGCTACGAGCGAGTCTTTCCGTAGGCTTAGGAAGAACGCTGGCGTCGAGTTCACTAACGGCAAGCGGCTAGGGGGTGAGGCTTGCAACCTAATGTGCAACCTTTTTACCCAAGGTCGCATCGCAATAAATTGATAATTAACGATTATCGCCTAAAGACTTGCCCGATTTGGAGTCAGACGGCTTTTTGGGCTGAGCCCCAGTCTCGGTGCCCTCGTCTTCCTGGGCGCTCGGCGCGGAATCGACGAACAGCGTGCCGTCCTCGATCGAGGCCGACTCGTCGCCCTTCATCTCGTATTGCTCGCCGCTGTCGAGCCCTACCGTGCAGCCCTTGTCGCACGGCGCGTCAACCTGGGCCTGCGGCTCGATGGTGAGTTCCTTGCTGTCGCCGTTGACAGTCACGTTGATGGTGTGAGAGTCGGCATCGGTATTGGAGATGGTGAGTGCCTGCGCGGGAAGCGCGAACAGCGCGCCGGCGACGCCAAGGCTCAAAAGACTGACGGTCCTCATCCTTGAGTTCCCCCTAGAAGACAGCGAACATTCAGCCAGCGGCCCCCGCCCGTGTCTCGTGCTTCGGCGCCGGGCGTAGCCCATAACAACGCCCGCATTGTGTTGCGGCGACGGCCAAACTGTGCCGCCTCGGCATAGGCGTCCGCAGAGCGCCAGTCCCTGCCATTCCGCCTTTTACCATTTTCGCGGGGTCGTGAAAAATCGCCTTCGAGGCGGCGAACCGCGATCTATGTGGCGGCGTTTATCAGCTCGCACTGCAAGGCAAAGGAGTTTGTGCAGTGCGAAAGGGGGAAAGGAACTTCCGATGGAACTCACTGTGTCTGTGACTGCCATCATGGCGATCCTTTCGTTCGGCTTCCTTGCCGCGATCATTCTGGGCATGATCTAAGGCTCTACTCTGCCGCGTTGGCTATGAGCTTAGGGTCGTAGTTGAGGATTGGGCCAAGCCAGCGCTCGGCCTCTTCGATACTCCAACCTTTCCGGCCTGCATAGTCGGCGACCTGATCGCGCCCGATCTTGCCCACGCCGAAATAGCGGCTCTCGGGATGAGAGAAATAGAGGCCTGAGACCGCAGCAGCGGGCCACATCGCGTAGCTTTCCGTGAGCTTCACTCCGACTGCTTTCTCGGCGTCTAGCAGCGCGAACAGAGTGCGCTTCTCCGTATGGTCTGGCTGGGCCGGATAACCGGGGGCCGGCCTGATACCGGCATAGTCTTCGGCAATGAGTTGCTCGTTCGAGAGCTTCTCGTCCGGCGCATAGGCCCAAAGCTCGCGCCGCACCTTCTCGTGCAAAGCCTCGGCGAAGGCCTCGGCGAGGCGGTCGGCGAGCGCCTTGATCATGATTTTGGAATAGTCGTCGTTGGCGTGCTCGAACCGCAGCGCCACATCCTCCTCCCCGACGCCGGCGGTCACGGTGAAGCCGCCGACATAGTCGGCAATTCCCGTCTCCTTTGGCGCCACGAAGTCGGCGAGGGCGAGATTGGCGCGCGAGCCGTCTCGCGCCATCTGCTGGCGAAGTGTATGCAGCACGGCGAGCCGCTTGGTGCGCATTTCATCGGTATAAATTTCGATGTCGTCGCCGATACGGTTCGCGGGCCAGAAGCCGACGACGCCGTTTGCCGTGAGCCACTTTTCCTCGATGAGCTGCTTCAACATGGCACGCGCATCCTCATAGAGGTTGCGCGCGGCCTCGCCATATTTGTCGTCCTCGAGGATGCGCGGGAATGTTCCCTTCAATTCCCAGACGTGAAAGAACGGCGTCCAGTCGATGTAGCGCGAAAGCTCGGCGAGGTCGTAAGCCTTGAAGGCGCGCGTACCGAGAAAGGTCGGCTTGGGCGGCGTGTGGACAGCCCAATCGAGGTTGAGTCTATTGGCGCGAGCCTCGGCAATCGCCGTGCGGACCTTCTCGGCCTGACCGCGGGCATAGGACTCTGCCATGCGAGCGTAGTCCTCGCGTACTTTGGCGATCGCCCTACGCCGCTCATCCGGCGACATCAAGCTCGACACCACGCCGACAGCGCGGGAGGCGTCCGTGACGTAGATCGCCTGGCTCTTGTGGTAGTTGGGGCTGATCTTGACGGCAGTATGCACCCGGCTCGTCGTTGCGCCGCCGATCAGAAGCGGCAGATCGAAGCCCTCGCGCTCCATCTCTGCCGCGACATGACACATCTCATCGAGCGACGGCGTGATTAAGCCTGACAGGCCGACGATGTCGACCTTCCGTTCGCGCGCGGTGTCGAGAATCTTCTGCGCCGGCACCATTACGCCGAGGTCGATGACCTCGTAATTGTTACACTGGAGCACGACGCCAACGATGTTCTTGCCGATGT
>DATFVO010000168.1:0-2104 GCA_035260265.1 Methyloceanibacter sp. | reverse complement strand
ACGCCGTGGCTTTCGGAGAGCCGCATCAGGCGGCCCTCGTAACCGACGAGGCGCTTGTTGATGTCGTAAAGCTGCTCGACCAGCGCGTCGATGCGCGCCTGATTGAGCCGCAGCGATTTAACCTCGGCGATGATTTGGTCCTTGAGCTTCTTGTACTTGCGCTCTTGCGAGGGCGTCAGCGCGCCGCTCTTAAGCCTAAGCGCGATGTCCTGGTCCTGCAGGCGGCGCAGCCGCTTGTATTCGCTGGCGATGTTGTCGAAGGTCTCGACCACCTTGGGCTTGAGTTCGGCCTCGATGGCGGCAAGCGAGAGCGAGTTCTCCATATCGTCGTCATCGAAATCCGCTTCGCCCGGCGTGGCCTCGCCGCCCTCGCCGCCCTCGCTCTCGCGCTCGGCCGCTCCCTTGAATGGGGTGGCCGACGCGGGCGCGGCCGGCGGCGCAGGCGTCTGCGCCAGAACAGAGGCGCCGCCAGCAGCCGGTGCCGCTCCTGCCGCGATCGGCTGCCCATCCGAGCCGATCACGGGGCCGGGCATCGCCTTGGCGTCGGGGCCCGCATAGGTCGCTTCAAGATCGATGATGTCGCGCAGGAAGACTTTGCCCTCGTTGAGCTCATCGCGCCAGATGATGATGGCCTGGAACGTGAGCGGACTTTCGCAGAGTCCGGCGATCATCGCTTCGCGGCCGGCCTCGATGCGCTTGGCGATCGCGATCTCACCTTCGCGCGAGAGCAGCTCAACCGAGCCCATTTCGCGCAGATACATGCGTACCGGGTCGTCGGTGCGTTCGGCCGGCTCTTTCGCTTCGGTCTTGGCGGGGACCTTCTGCTGCACCTCGACGAGCTCGCCGCCCTCGCTCTCGCCTTCCTCGTCGGCCTCTTCGCGCGCCTCTTCGCCTTCTTCGCTCGTCTCCTCGGTTTCGACCACGTTCACGCCCATCTCGCTGAACATGGCCAGCACATCCTCGATCTGCTCGGAATTGACTTCCTCGGAGGGCAATACCGAGTTGATCTGGTCATGGGTGACGTAGCCGCGCTTCTTGGCGGTGCGAATGAGCTTCTTGACTGCGGCGTCGGAAAGGTCGAGCAGCGGCAGCGGGGTGTCTGGCGCCTCGGAGGCCTCCTTTTCGGGCGCCTCGTCTTTTTCTTTCTCTTTTTGCGCTGCCTTGGTCTTGCTCGCCATACGTCCTCTCCTGGAGACGGTCCCGTTGGGGAACGTCAATCACGGTACCCCTACCCTATGCGGGAAGAATCGGACGCTTCTCGCGGGCGCCGGCCTGGCCGCGCCCCGGAGCGCCTCGATTCGCACCCGCCGAGTGTTGCCGGAGCCTGCTTAAGCCCCGATTAAGCCTTCATTACAACAGAAAGCCAAAGGCTTAGCTCCGGTTCCGCACCAGGGCACCCCTTGGCTTCCCAGCATTCATAGAGACTGAACCGGCCGGCCCGAGGAGGCTCCAAAACCCTCGATCAGCGCCTCGGTGCCATCGAGTAGCCCCAGCCGAGCCTTCACATCCTGCAACCAGGAATAGTTCGCCTCGGAGGGGTCCTGACCCAGGGCCGCTTCCGCGTCTCTGAGTTCCTTAAGTAAGGAATGCCACTGCCGATGCAAGGCGACAAGCTGCTTCCAAGTCGTCAAGACATCGTCCGGCGCAGCCTCCGACCGAGCGCCCCAAACCGAGGGGGTGGTGATCGCCTTGTGGATGCGCGCGGCCGCTTCGGCAAGTCCCCGGCGGTCGAGCTCAGCCACCATGGCAGCCCCGTCCGGCGCGCGCCCATGAGCGAAAATGTCGATCAGCTCGCTCTTGAGCCTGGCGGCTTCGGCTTGGCGAAACTCTACCGCCGCGAACTCCTCTAAATGCTCGTGCAAGAGCCAGGGGTGATTGATCACAGCCTGCAGGATGAGCGCCTCGCGCGGCGCAATGGTGGCGCGATGCGCGCGATGCACGGCGCTTGAGGAAAGCTGCGCGCTCGTGGCGACATAGGGCTCAGCCAGGGAACGCGTAGCGGATAGTGAATGGCGCGCTGCCAGCGGCGCATAGCGCCCGATCCGGCCGCCTGGATTCACCGGCCATTCGCGTTTTGCCAAACGCGGTAGCCGCTGGCGCGTGG
>DATFVO010000167.1:0-4056 GCA_035260265.1 Methyloceanibacter sp. | reverse complement strand
GATCGCGTGCGGCATGGGGGCATTGTCCCACTCTTTGCTGTACCAGACCTCGTTCATGGATGTAGCAGTAAAGGTTCCCGATGGTGTCGCGTATCTTGTCATGCCGGTCGAGACCGGCCAACTATATCGTTCCAGGCCATCCAGAAAGACTGTCATCTCCTGTTTGGTCTTGTCGATGTTGTTGAGGATGGTCGAGGGAACGGGGCTTGTCGTGTTCGATGCCGCCTGAGTTCCCGACTTTTCACCGCACACATTCGCACTGTCGTTCCACCTCATGCCCGCCTTGTCGCAATCGCTTCTCGTCAGCGGCTGGCCTGAGCGTTCTGCCGGCGCCGGCTTGGGCCTGGTCCTCGCTACCTTAGCAGGCCCGCAGACATTGGCGTTGTCGTTCCAAGCAAGACCCGCCGCGTCGCAATCGGCGCGCGTTAAGGGTTGAGTTGAGACGGGATCGCCATAGGCCTGGCTGGCAACGACATTGCCGATGATCAGCAATATTAAAGCCGAGCGTTTCACGACCTGGCCCCCATGAAGGCTGGCGATCAGTAACGCAGCAGACTTCTGGGTGTTCCACATGGCGCCCGTGTGACACTTGGACAAATGGCCTCGACCGCCTTCAAAAAGTGCTAGACGTTCCCGGAGGCGCGTCACTGATAATGCGGCGCCCAGCCAGTTAGGAAAAGAACCTAAGAGGACAGGCTTCATGTGGAAGAACATAGCGTTAGTTTCCATCATCGCCGGTCTGTTGGCCGGCACTGCGTTTCCGTTGAGTGCAAGAGAGTACAAGCACAGCGGTTGCGGCAAGGCCGCCAAGGCGCAGTACCCGGACGATCCCGCGGCGCGCAAAAACTTCAAGCACTGGTGCAAGGACCAGTGGAAGATCTACAAGGAAACTCATCCTTAAAGGGCGCGATCCGAGCGTTCTGCGCACTGCCAGCATGCGAAGCGCGCCAAACTCTTGACATGCCTCGGCCGGACCTGAAGAGGCTGATCGTCACTGCCGACGATTTCGGACTCTCGCTTCCGGTCAATGAGGCTGTGGAGACGGCTCACCGCGACGGGATCCTCTCGGCGGCAAGCCTCATGGTCGGCGCACCCGCCGCCGAAGATGCAATTGCACGCGCCCGCAGCCTGCCGGCTCTCGGCGTGGGGCTCCACCTGACGCTGCTCGAGGGACGTCCGGTTTTGCCGCCCGAGAAAGTGCCTGGTCTGGTCGGACCTGCCGGGCGCTTCTCAAGCGATCCCGTCCGCTTCGGGGTCGCGCTCTTCGTTTCGCGCGAAATGCGCAGCCAGGCACGCGCCGAGATCCGCGCGCAGTTCGAGCGCTTCGTTGAGACCGGGCTCGTTATGGACCACATCAACGGCCATCAGCACTTCCACCTGCATCCGGTCGTGCTCCAGGCCATCTTGGAGATCGCGCCGCGCTATGGCCTCCCTCCGGTGCGCCTCCCGTTGGAGCCGTTCAGGGCCTCTTTCGCGGCCAGCGGCGATCGCTTCCTCGGTCGCTTGGCGAGTTGGCTGTTTTATCTTGGCCAGACGAGCCGTCTGCGCAAAGGCGTAACCGCTGCCGGCATGAAATCGAACGATCACGTGTTCGGATTGTATGATAGCGGCGAGATGGTGGAGGATCGGCTGCTCAGGCTCATTGCTGAGTTGCCTCCCGGCGTTTCCGAAATCTATTGCCACCCGGCGACAAGACGCTGGGATGGTCCCGACAATTTCCCCTCACCGTATAGATGCGAGGAGGAGTATCGCGCCCTTGTCAGTCCCGCTGTAAAGGAGAAGCTCGGCGCGAGCGGCCTTCACTCTCTATCCTACCGCGCAGCTCTTGATGGCGTCGGACGCGTTCGCGTCTAAAGTCGACGCACCGATTGGGGCAACCCTCCTGCGATACGGTGCGGCGAATCGTGGACTCCAAGGGCCATCATCGCCGTCGTCGCAATGCTTGAGGCGTTCAGCCCCGCCAGCTCGTACATCTGATGCGGATGACCGTGATAGATGAACACATCGGGCAGAACCATGGTGCGAACCCTGGGGCCGCCGTCGAGCAGCTCTGCTTCGGCGAGAGCGTTCAACACATGGCTGCCAAACCCGCCAATCGCACCCTCTTCCACCGTGATCAGCACTTCGTGCTCGCGCGCGAGGTCGAGAATAAGATCGCGATCAAGCGGTTTCATGAAACGAGCATCGGCCACCGTCGTCGAGAGACCGAAGGCCGCAAGTTGATCCGCTGCCTTCAACGCTTCGGCCAATCGGGCGCCGAGCGAAACGATGGCGATCGAGGTGCCTTCTCGCAGTATGCGGCCCTTGCCGATCGGCAGTAGCGAGCCTTCCGCCGGCAGTTCGACACCGGTCCCCTCACCGCGCGGATAGCGCACCGCCGAGGGCCGATCCGCGATGGTCACCTGGGTGGCAACCATGTGCCGCAACTCCGCCTCGTCGGCAGCGGCCATGACCACGAAACCTGGCAGGCAGCCGAGGTAGGCAAGGTCGAAGGAGCCGGCATGAGTCGGCCCGTCGGCACCAACGAGGCCGGCGCGATCGAGCGCAAACCGCACCGGGAGTTGCTGAATCGCCACGTCGTGCACCACCTGGTCGTAGGCGCGCTGCAGGAAGGTCGAATAGATGGCGGCAAAGGGTTTCATACCTTCGCAGGCGAGGCCCGCCGCAAAGGTCACGGCGTGCTGCTCGGCAATGCCGACATCGAAGGTCCGTGTGGGGAACTCCTTGGCGAAACGATCAAGCCCGGTGCCGTCCGGCATCGCTGCGGTGATGGCGACGATCTTCTCGTCCTTTCTCGCCTCGGCGATCAGGCTGTCGGCAAAGACCCGCGTGTAGGACGGCGCTTTCGACGCCACCTTGGTCTGTGCGCCCGTCACCACATTGAATTGGCTCACGCCGTGATATTTGTCGCTCGAGGCCTCCGCCGGCGGATAGCCCTTGCCCTTTTGCGTGACCACATGCACGAGAATCGGCCCCTCTTGCGCGTCGCGAACATTGCGCAGGACCGGGAGAAGCTGACTCAGATCGTGCCCGTCGATCGGGCCGACATAGTAGAAGCCCAATTCCTCGAACCATGCGCCACCTTGCCAGACGTGGCGCGAATATTTCTCGAGCCGCGCCAAGCGGCGCTCCCAGCGAGATGGGAGGCGGCCTGCGAATTTCTTGGCGAGTTTGCGCCAGGAGAAATAGGACCGACTCGAGGTGATGCGGGCGAGATAGGCAGAGAGCGCCCCGGTCGGTGGCGCAATGGACATGCGGTTGTCGTTGAGCACGACGATAAGCCGCGTGTCGAGAGCGCCGGCATTGTTGATCGCCTCATAAGCCATGCCTGCGCTCATGGCGCCATCGCCAATGACGCAGATCACGCGGTTCTTGCCGCCCGTCAGATCGCGCGCCACCGCCATGCCTAGACCGGCCGAGATCGAGGTGGAGGAATGGGCGGCGCCGAACGGGTCATATTCGCTTTCGACCCTCCGGGTGAATCCCGAAAGCCCGCCAGGCTGGCGCAAAGTGCGGATTCGATCTCTGCGCTCGGTCAAAATCTTATGCGGATAGGCCTGATGGCTGACATCCCAGATGAGCCGGTCGCGCGGCGTGTCGAATAGATAATGGAGCGCGACCGTGAGCTCGACAACGCCGAGACCCGCGCCGAGATGGCCTCCGGTCACCGATACGGCATCGATGGTTTCCTGCCTGAGCTCCGCAGCGAGCTGAACGAGGTCCCCCTCTGGCAGCGCCCGCAAATCCTCAGGCGTGCACACTTTATCCAGCAGCGGCGTGTTCGCTCTCGCCGGCGCACCCATCTAAGTTCCCCCGCCCCCTTTTTAGCCCACCCCGAGATGGGTGGGCGCTGCTCTTGTCAGCCTCCCGCCAAGAGCTTATCGCCCTGCTTCGTCAGTGCGCTCACCAACGCGTTAGCACCGCCGGACTTCAGGATCGATCCAAATTCGGCGCGACGGCTTGCGAGCTCGCTAATGGTCCCATTGAGATAGACGTCGATGATCTTCCACGCGCCTCCCGAATTGCGCATGAGATAGTTGAGCTGAACCGCCGTTC
>DATFVO010000166.1:0-2810 GCA_035260265.1 Methyloceanibacter sp. | reverse complement strand
CTGGGGCTATCTCTGCCTGCTGCAGGCGATCCTCAGCGGCAGCACGGCCGTGCTGCTCGAGCGCTTCTCGGCCAAGGCTGCTTTGCAATTGATCGAGCGCGAAGGGGTCACTTACATTGCCACGGCGCCGGCCTCAATCGTCGCCATGCTCAACGAGCCCGACCTGTCAACTTACGATGTCTCCTCACTCAGGGTCGTCATCACCGGCGGCGCCTCGGCGGCGATCGAGACCATTCGCGATTATCAGGCGCGCATGCCCGGCCACCTCATCGAGCTCTACGGCATGCTGGAGACCGGCTTCCATACCTACACCCGCATCTGCGACGATGCCGCCAAGGTCAACGGCACGATTGGACGCGTCGTGTCGTCGATGGCATTGAAGATCCTCGACGAGGCGGGCAACGAGGTGCCGCGCGGCGAAGTGGGCGAGCTCGCGGCGCAGGGTCCGAGCGTACATCTTGGCTACCATGCCAATGCCGCAGCGAACGCCGAGGCATTCACGGCGGACGGATGGTTCCGCACCGGGGATCTCGGCCGCATCGTCGATGCGGTGGGCAATGTTGAAATCGTCGGGCGCCGCAAGGAAATCATCAATCGCGGCGGCAAGAAGTTTTTCCCACGCGAGGTGGAGGAGTTGCTCTACACGCACCCCAAGGTGATGCACGCGGCCATGGTCGGCGTCCCCGACCCGCGGCTCGGCGAGCGCAACTCACTGTGCGTCATCCCCAAGCCCGGCCAAGCGGTGACGCTGCCCGAGATGATCGCCCACCTGAAGGGTCAGGTCGCCGACTACAAGCTGCCGGAGGAACTGCATATTGTCACCGAATTGCCGTTCACGGCGACGGGAAAGCTGCGCCGCCACGTCCTGACCGCTCTGATCGCTAAGGGAGAGATCCTGGCGGGGCCCTAACGCCACCGCCTGCCTGCTTGGCACCGCGTCTATTGTCCTCCGTGCGCGCGAAGGCTAGCTTGGCGTTAAAACAACTTGCGAAGCCTGTAATCCGGGAGAACGCTCGATGCAAACCAAGTCCCATCCTTCACGCCGCGGGGTTATCACCGGCGCCGGTGCCACTTTGGCGGCACCCTATCTCTGGACCAGCGCGCAGGCGCAGGCCGGCGGTACAATCAAGCTCGGTATGCCCCTGGCCTTGACCGGCCCATTGGGGTCCGTCGGCCAGCAGCAAAAGCGAGGTGCGGAGTTCTACGCCAAGCTGCAGAACGCCAAGGGCGGCTGGCTCGGCAAGAAGATCGAGCTCCTGGTCGAGGATACTGCCGGCAATCCGGCGGCCTGCGTGCGCAAGGCCCAGGAGATGGTCGAGCGCCAGGATTGCCGGCTCTTCACCGGCATCACTTTATCCTCCGAGGCGCTCGCCATCGTGCCGAAGCTCGCCGAGTGGAACGCCATATTTATTTCCTCGGACAACGGCGATGGACGCCTGACCGCCGAGAGCTTCGTGCCGAATTTCTTTCGCGCCAACACCTCCGGCCCGATGGGAACGCGCGCGGTGTCGCTTTACCTCAAGGACGCACCCTACAAAAGCTTCTACGCGCTGGGGCTCGATTACGCCTGGGGCCACAACAGCGTCCAGGTGTTCGAGAACGAGCTGAAGCGGCTCGGCAAAGACTTCGTGGGCAAGGTGTTCGCACCGACCGGCACCAAGGACTATTCGACCTACGTTACCAAGATCCGCCAGTCCGGTGCCGACGGCGTCTATCTCGTGCTCGCCGGCGACGATAATAACGCCTTCCTGGCGCAGGCCGCGCAATACCAGCTCGCCTCCAAGATGGCGTTGTTGTCCGAGCAGCTCGAGCTGACGGCCATGCGCGCGGTCGGCGATGCTTGCCTCGGGATCATCGCCTCGGCCCGCTACGCCTTCAGCATCGACAATCCCAAGAACAAGGAGTTTGTCGAACTGTGGAAGCAGGAACACGGCGGGCAGGTCCCCGACCAGTTCGAGGGGGAACAGTGGCAGTGCCAGAGGGTGTTCGAGGCCGGTATCACCAAGGCCGGCGGCATCGAAGCCGATAAGCTGCGAGTGGCGCTCGAAGACCTGACGATCGACGATATCAAAGGCAAAGTGCATATGCGCAAGTGTGATCACCAGGGCGTGCAGCAGGGCTTCATCTTCAAGGCCGCCAAGAAAGAAGGCTATTCGCATCCGGTGCCGGAGATCATTGCAACGCTGCCGGCAGAGCGCACGACGCCACCCTGCAACAAGATGACGTACGACGATTGAGGTTGGCCTTCCTGCCATTGCGCCACTAGGGTCATGGGCGCTGCTCAAGACCCAGCCAACATAGGCCGCATGTCCACGCTCGCACTCCTGCTGACCCAAGGGGTCAACGCGCTTTCGCAGGCGGCCCTATTGTTCTTTCTCGGTGTCGGTCTGACGCTGATCTTCGGCATCATGCGCATCGTCAACTTTGCGCACGGCACGCTGTACATGCTCGGCGCCTTCATCGGCTATTCGGTGGTGCGCTATGCCGGGAGCTATTGGGCGGCGCTGCTGTTGGCGCCGCTCGCCGTCGGCGCCATCGGCACAGCCTTCGAGCTTGGCATCTTACGCTGGCTCTATCGGCGCGACGCGCACGCTTTTTTGATGGTGACCTTTGGCCTGGCCTTGGTCACCGGTGAGGCGGTACGGCTGATTTGGGGATCCGACGCGCTACAGGTACCGCCCCCGGCCCTTCTCTCCGGCGTGGTCTTCCTGATGGATGAGCCCTTTCCCGTCTATCGGCTGTTCCTCATCGGCTTCGGCATCGTCGTGGCGATCGCCATCTGGCAGCTGCTCGAGCGCACACGGCTTGGC
>DATFVO010000165.1:0-5505 GCA_035260265.1 Methyloceanibacter sp. | reverse complement strand
TGCGGCGTGAGGCAAGGTGACCGACGTCGAGCTCAAGGTCGTCGCATCGGCCTTCCATGCAACGCCGCCCGCGAACACCAATGCCGCCGTGAGACCTAGGGCAATCCGCAAGTTCTCCCTGGATTGTTATGCCTTCCGTTGGCAGCATAGCCCAAGATTCGCGGCGGCTCAGTCACCGCAGGTGTGACAAAACTTCAACTCCAAGTTTTCATGAAAGTTGCGGCGCCGCACGGTCAAGTATGGCGCTTGTATTAGCACTCGCGAGTCCGGCACCGTATGTATTCCGCCACGAGCCCCCGAGGCGCGTAGCTAGGAAGGCATCGCTCACATGCCGCGGCGCGTAGCGGGCGAGAAGCGCAGCTGCGGCAGCGAGCGCAAGCAGCTCGACCAGGGTGCGAGCGACGCTTTGATCTCGCCCGACATCTTGAGCCAGGGCCTCGATCCTGGTGACAGCCTGTTTCAGCCGAGGTTCGGCTGAAGCGACCGCCCCGAACTGCATTATAACTTTGCTCAAGGTCTCCGGCTCGCGCTCGATGACGCGCAACACATCGAGGCACATGACATTGCCGGAACCTTCCCAGATCGCGTTCACCGGCACTTCGCGATAAAGCCGCGGGAAGCCGCCATCCTCCACATAGCCGTTGCCGCCGAGGCACTCCATTGCCTCATAAGCGAGCGCGGGTGCTGCTTTGCACACCCAGTATTTGGTGACCGGCGTCATCAGTCTGCGATACGCGGCATCGCCTTCGCTGTCGTCATCGAAGGCGCGGGCTAGCCTGAAGGCAAGCGCCGTCGCCGCCTCCACATCGAGCGCCATGTCGGCAAGGACTTGCGCCATGAGGGGCTGATCGATCAGCCGCTTCTGAAACACGCTGCGATGGCGTGCATGTTGAATTGCGCGGGCAATGGCTTGACGCATCAGGCCGGCAGAAGACACGGCGCAATCGAGCCGCGTCAGAGTGACCATGTCGATGATGGTCGGGATGCCTCTGCCCTCCTTGCCGACCAGGACGCCTTGAGCGCGGTCGAACTCGACTTCGGCGGAGGCATTAGAGCGATTGCCGAGCTTGTCCTTGAGGCGCTGCAGCTTGAGCCCGTTGAGACTGCCGTCTGATGTAAGCCGTGGCAGTAGGAAACAAGAAAGGCCTCCCTTCGCCTGAGCAAGAACGAGGAAGGCATCGGACATCGGTGCAGAAAGAAACCATTTGTGGCCGGTAATGGCGTAGACCTTGCCAGGACCTGCACCATCGAGAGTCTCTGCACGCGTCGTGTTGGCGCGGACGTCGGTGCCGCCCTGGCGCTCGGTCATGCCCATGCCGAGCGTGATGGCAGCCTTCTCCTCGATCGGCACCGTGCTCGGATCGTAAGCGCGGGCAAAAATCTTAGGGAGAAGATCTTGCGCAAGGTCTGGGGCATGGCGGAAGGAGGCGACCGCTGCATGGGTCATGGTGATGGGGCAGCAATGGCCAGCCTCCATCTGCGCCGCCATGTAACTGCCTGCGCAGCGCGCCACATGGGCGCCAGGCCTTGGGCTCACGCCGGCAGCAAGATGCTCCCAAGTCGAGCAATGCAAACCTTGCGCGGTGCTGATCTCCATAAGCTGATGGTAGGCCGGGTGGAACTTGACCCGGTCGATTCGGCGCCCCTGCGGATCGAAGCTTTCGAGCTCAGGCGGATGTTCGTTAGCGAGCCTGCCAAGCTCAAGCGAAGCGGCGCTTCCTGCGAGGGCGCCAAACGCTGTTAGGTCTTGATAGGCCCACGCAGCCCCTTCTCGACGCACAGCCTCCCGCAGCGCGATGTCAGACGTGAATAGATTCACGTCGACAAAAGGCGGACTTTGATTGAAGGCCTCGTCGTCTGGAACCGGCCGCTCGCTCATCGCCTTAGCCTGCCAAAGCTGCGTTAGGGCAAGCTTACCTTAGTTCGGTTCGCGAGCTTGCCGCTCCAGCAAAGCCGGCTTATACAGTGCCCTTTAATGAGTATTGCGGCCGAAGCCTCAAACTTCTCCTTTCCACACCGCCATCTCCTTGGAATCGAAGGCCTTTCGCCCGCCGAGATAACGGGATTGCTCGACCTTTCCGAGGAGGCCACCAAGCTTAGCCGCCAGATCGACAAGAAGCGCGACGATCTGCGCGGCCGCACGCTAATCAACTTGTTCTTTGAGGCCTCAACCAGGACGCAGAGTTCCTTCGAGCTTGCCGGCAAGAGGCTTGGCGCCGACGTAATGAACATGTCGGTCTCGAACTCGTCGGTGCAGAAGGGCGAAACCCTGATCGACACGGCGGTGACGCTCAACGCTATGCGCCCCGATATCCTGGTGGTGCGCCACCATGCGGCGGGCGCGGTCCAGCTCCTATCTCAGAAGGTCGACTGCTCTGTGATCAATGCCGGCGACGGCAGCCATGAGCATCCGACGCAAGCTCTGCTTGATGCGCTTACCATCCGCCGCCACAAAGGACATATCGAAGGACTGGTCGTTGCGATCTGCGGCGACATCCTCCACTCGCGGGTGGCGCGCTCCAACATTCTGCTTCTGAATGCGCTCGGCGCCCGCGTTCGCGTCGTTGCTCCCTCCACCTTGCTCGCTTCGGGCATCGAGCGGCTCGGGGTCGAAGTCTACACTTCGATGTGGGAGGGACTGGTCGACGCCGACATCGTTATGATGCTCAGGCTTCAGCGAGAGCGCATGGCTTCCAGCCTCGTGCCAGGCCAGCGCGAATATTTCCACTTCTTCGGCCTCGATTACGAAAAGCTCGCCCGCGCCAAGCCAGATGCCCTCGTGATGCATCCTGGCCCGATGAACCGAGGGGTCGAGATCGACTCGAATGTCGCCGACGACCCGCAGAGCGTTGTCCGCGAGCAGGTCGAGATGGGTGTCGCGGTGCGCATGGCGGTGCTTCAGGCCTTGGCCCGCCATCTGCCGAACCAATGACGGCCATGAACGCACCCACCACAAACCAACGCTCTACCGCCCGCCCGATTGCGCTTGTTAATGCGCGCCTGATCGATCCCGCTTCGGGTCTCGATCAGCTTGGCGGCCTCCTGATCGTCGAGGATCGTATTGCCGATCTCGGCCGCCACATCGCGGCAGGCTCCCTTCGCGACGCCGAGGTCGTCGACTGTGGCGGGCGCGTGCTCGCCCCTGGGATCATTGACATGATGGTCTCTGCCGGCGAGCCGGGACTCGAGCATCGCGAGACCCTTGCCACGGCGAGCCGCGCTGCCGCCGCCGGCGGCGTCACGACCATCGTGTGCATGCCGAACACCGAGCCTGTCATAGACGATGTGGCGCTCGTCGATTTCATCCTGCGGCGCGCGCGGGATACGGCGCTGGTCAACGTCCACCCTATGGCCGCAATGACCAAAGGCCTGCTCGGGCAGGAGATGACCGAGATCGGCCTGTTGCGCGACGCCGGCGCGATCGCTTTCGGCAACGGGAAGACGAGCGTCGCCAACGCCAGGGTCATGCGCAACGTGCTTGCCTACGCCAAGGACTTCGGCGCTTTGATCGTCCACCACCTGGAAGACCCGTCGCTCGGCCAGGATGGGGTGATGAACGAGGGCGAGGTGGCGACGAGGCTAGGACTTCGCGGGGTGCCCACCGCCGCCGAGACCATCATGCTCGAGCGCGACATCCGTTTGGTCGAGCTGACCGGAGGGCGCTATCACGCGGCGCAGATCTCCTGCCGAACGTCCCTCGATATCATCCGCACTGCAAAGCTTATGGGGCTACCCGTGACCTGCGGCGTCTCGATCAACCACCTCACTTTGAACGAGAACGACATTGGCCCCTATCGCACCTTCTTCAAAATGAAGCCCCCGCTCAGGTCTGAGGCTGACCGCCGCGCCATGGTCGAGGGCGTGGCGAGCGGCGATATCGATGTGATCGTGTCGGCCCACGACCCAAGAGGCGCGGAGGGGAAACGCAGACCCTTTGCCGAAGCTGCCGACGGAGCGGTCGGGCTCGAGACACTACTCGGTGCAGCGCTCCGGCTCTATCACAACGGTGAGGTCGAGCTGCCGCGCCTCTTGCGTGCGCTCACCGCCAATCCGGCCAGGCTGCTTAAGCTCAATAGCGGACGCCTTGCCAAAGGCGCTCCGGCCGACCTCGTGCTCATCGAGCTTGATACGCCTTGGATCATCGAGCCCGAGCGCCTGTGCTCCAAGTCCAAGAACACGCCCTTCGACGGGGCGCGGCTAGAGGGGCGCGCTGTGCTCACGCTCGTTGCCGGACGCCCCGTCTACAACTACGCTGATTGATAACCGTAGCGGTGCCTCACCAAGGGGTGCTCGATGACTCCTCCTGCCGATTGGAGCGGCGCCCTTGTCTATGTCTCCGCCCTTGTCTTCGGCTATCTCCTCGGCTCGATCCCGTTCGGCCTGATCCTCGCCAAGCTATTTGGCCTGGGGGACCTTAGGAAGATCGGCTCAGGAAATATCGGCGCGACCAACGTGTTGCGCGCGGGCAGCAAATGGCTTGCCGCGCTGACGCTCATCCTCGATGCCGCCAAGGGGACCGTCGCGG
Organism: Methyloceanibacter sp.; assembly: GCA_035260265.1. Classification (GTDB taxonomy): domain Bacteria; phylum Pseudomonadota; class Alphaproteobacteria; order Rhizobiales; family Methyloligellaceae; genus Methyloceanibacter. Next base: position 980 of record DATFVO010000165.1, on the reverse strand, counting down.
TACTGCTCGCGTCGCATTGGGGCGAGACCGCTGCCATGCTCGCAGGGCTTGGCGCGTTTCTCGGGCATCTCTTTCCGGTATGGCTTGGTTTCAATGGTGGCAAAGGCGTCGCCACCTTTATCGGTGTTCTGCTTGGACTCTATTGGCCTGCGGCAGCCGTGTTCGGAGCCGCATGGCTGCTGGTCGCCCTCTTCACCCGCTACTCATCGCTCTCGGCGCTGGTTGCGAGCGTGGCCAGCCTATGCGTGCTCGCGTTGACGGGGCAATGGCGACTCGGAGCGCTGTTCCTGCTGCTCACGGTTCTTCTTTATGTTCGCCACGCCGACAATATCGGCCGGCTCATGCGAGGCGAGGAGACGCGCATTGGCAAAAGCTAGCACTAAACCCGCCCCTGCCCCTAAGGCGTCGGCGCGTCTGAGCCATGGTCAGCGTCTTGCCTGGAGCACTTGCGACCGATCTCGGGCACGAAGGCTTTGTCATCGCCTCCGGACTCGCCCGCGGCATCGATACCGCAGCTCACCTCGCCGCCCTTCCGCGCGGCACCATCGCCGTGCTTGCCGGTGGCATCGACAACGAAGAGCTGCATCGCTCAATCGGCGAGCAGGGACTCCTCATCAGCGAGCGAGCGACGGGCTTCTCGCCACGCGGGAAGGACTTCCCCCGCTGCAACCGCCTGATCTCAGGAATTTCGCTGGGTGTGGTGGTAGTCGAGGCCGCCGAGCGCTCAGGCTCACTGATCACAGCGCGCTTGGCCGGAGAGCAAGGCCGAGAGGTATTTGCCGTGCCAGGCAGCCTGAGGTAGGCCGCTTCAAGCTTCCGCTGCCGCCCTCGTCTCCGCGGATGAAGAGCGCACGGCCACCCGCGACATCCGCGCGAGCGAGCGTCAGGCGATGGTCGGCGCGCTGGGCCCAAGTCCTGTCGATATTGACCAGCTGATCAGGGCAACCGGACTCCCGGCTCGCAGGGTCCATATCGTGCCG
>DATFVO010000164.1:0-8807 GCA_035260265.1 Methyloceanibacter sp. | reverse complement strand
ACCTCAAGGCCTAAAGTGTTCGCGGCCGGAGACATGCGTCGCGGCCAATCGCTGGTGGTGTGGGCCATCAGGGAGGGGCGCCAGGCGGCGCACGCCATCGACAAGTTCCTGATGGGAACGACCGACCTGCCGCGTTAGCAGGGGCCTTAGCTGGGCGGCGGCCACGCGAAGTCGTCGCCTCTGCCCGCCTTGGGCTTAAGCTGCTCGCCCTTGATGAGAACCTTGTAGTAAGGCCGCTGCGAGAGCGGCAGGCGCGGCTTTGACGAGTTCACCGAAAAATCGGTCACCGAGGAGAGCGTGGCGACTGCGGTCAGCCCGTTGCCGAGCTCGCTCGTGATCATCTCGGGCTCTGGAAGCGAGGAACTTGCACCTTGCGGCAGGAGTCGTTGTGCTTCCTGCAGGGTCGAATCCATGGCAGGCCTGACCACGCTGACCTCGCCCACCGTGGTTTGCTGCATCGCCGCTGTGGCGCCCGCAGCTGCGTTACCGGAAGCGGCAGGCGCACCTTCGGCGGGCGTAGAAACTGCCGTGTCACTTGAAGTCGCGCCGGCATTGGGCTGATCCGCCGCAGGCGCTGCGGAATCTGCCGACTGTTCCCCTTCCGGATGCTTCGCGGGCACGACGTCGCGGCCCATCATCTTGGCCTGCTCCTCCTCGCTGCCGGCAAGTGGGATGTTGCGTTCGATCTTGGCGAGGCTCAGATCGCGGCGGAGCTCCTTCTCGACGAAGTGGGCGAGCTTGACGGAACCGCGCTCGGTGAAATGCACGCCGTCATCGGCTCTTAGCCGCTTCACCTGGCCTGACATGTCAGGACCGTAGGCGCTGAAGCGCCCAGATTCGTCGGTGAAGCCATTCCAGGTGTCGATATATTTGGCGCTATTGATGAAGGCCTTCTCGCGGAACACCTCGTTCATCATCTCGGCGTCGGCACTCTGGTCGGGACTGCGCATGACGGGCAGGCCTACCCAATAGACTGCGATGTTTGCTGAGCGAAGCTTCTTGATGATGGCCTCAACTCGCTCGCCATAGGCTTGCCTCCACGGCTCGCTTGCGACCTTCAGCCAATCCTTGCCGCTCTTGATCGCCTGGTCGTCATTGGCGCCGAATATCACGACGGCAATCTGGAAGGTGTCTTTTTTCATGATGTCCGCGAGCTGCGAGTCCCAATTGTTGGAATCGGTGCGCACGAGCCCGCCAGTCGCCTTGGAGCGATTGACGAATTCGAGATTCTTATCCTCGTCGAAGGCGCGATAGAGGCCTTGCCACAGGCCGTCGCCAAGAGAATCGCCGATCACCAGGATGCGGTAGCGGTCGCCGGTCGGAAATGGATTGATATAGCTGTGTTGCACTGGCGGCGTGCTGCCTTGCTGTGCCGAAGCCGGCAAGGCGGCAAGACAATTGAGCGCCAATGAGAGCAGGACGGCCGCGGCCGAGCAAACCGGACGCCAACACGGCGCCGCACAAGACGCGCTATCAAACATGATCTTCCGGGCCCCCGAGCCCGCTCTCACTTAGTTCTTAGGGACACTGGTAAGCCCTTCCGGCGAAGGCGCCAAGCCCCCCGTATCGTCCTGCCCGACATTGGCTGGCGGCCCCTCGGCGGTTGGCTTGGCCTCGACATTTGGTGGCGGCGGCTCGCGCTGCAACGCCTTAAGGAGAGTGAGGCTTGGAAAGCCGTCGACCCCAAGATCCTTGGAGCGCTGGTAGGTCTTGACCGCCTCGAGCGTCGCAGGGCCGATGACGCCGTCCGGCTCGCCGGTCATCAAGCCGTGCGCGATAAGAAGCCGCTGAAATTCCGTACGCTGCTCGAGCGAAAGATGAGTCTCGTCGGTCGGCCAGGGATGCACGAAAGGACTGCCGCCCCGCAACCGGTCCGAGAGATGGCCGACGGCAAGAGCGTAGGACTTAGCCACATTGTAGTGCAGTATCGCGCGGAAATTGTTGAGCACGAGGAAGGAAGGGCCGCGCGTGCCTTCCGGCGCGAACAGGCTCGCCTTATCGGAGGGACGAGGATAGGGCGCGCCGTTCACCCTCACGATGCCCATCCTCTGCCAGTCGCTGAGCGGCTTCAGCGTATTCTCGCTGACCCGCTTGGGATCAAAACCCTTTGGCAGCACGACCTCATAGCCCCAGCTTTGCCCGCTTTGCCAACCTGCCCTTTTTAGATAGCTCGCAGTTGAGGCGAGCGAATCGGGAATGCTGCTCCAGATATCGCGCTTGCCGTCGCCATCTTGATCGACCGCGAAGGTCGCGTAGGTGGTGGGGATGAATTGGGTATGGCCCATGGCGCCGGCCCACGACCCGTTCATCGCCTCAAGCGAGATGTCGCCATGTTGCAAGATCTTGAGTGCAGCGATGAGCTGCACCTTGCCAAAGCTTGGCTTGGTGCCGGTGCAGATCAGAGTGGCGAGCGAGCGGATCACATTCTTGTTGCCGGGCTGCGTGCCGTAGTTCGACTCGACTCCCCAGATGGCGACGATGACGTGCCGGTCGACCCCGTAGCGGGTCTCGAGCGAGCCGAGCAGAGCCTGGTTCTCGGCGAGCTTCTGCTTGCCGGTCTCGATGCGCTTGTCGGAAACGAGCCGGTCCATGTACTCGCCGATCGGCTTCACATATTCCGGCTGATAGTTGGCCTGCTCGACCACTTCAGGATCAGAAGTAAAACCCTTGAAGGCGCGGTCGAAAGTCTCCTGCTTGATGCCGGCGGCCTTAGCGGCTGGCCACAGAGCTTGGACGCAAGCCTGGTCGCGGTCGGCGAAGGACTGCGCCGGAAGTGCGAAAAGCGCTAAAGCGGCTGAACCTGCCCACAAGATCAAAGACTTAGTATTAAGGATGATTCGCATGGGCGGAAATTTACCAACCGGGTCCGGCAAAACCTAGGCGCGAAACGGCGACCTTTTTCAGCCCGTTTGCCGCTACTGCGCCGCAGCCTTTGACTCATTGAGAACGACGTCGATCAGCACGCTGCTCGGATAGCAGGTGAGCGGCAGGCCGCGCTTTTGCTCTTCCGTCCCGATGGTCCTTCGGGTCTTGAAACCCGCAAGCCCGTCGACCTTGCCGACATCATAGCCTTTCGCCACCAGCACCTCCTGGAAACGCTGGATGCGGTCGCGCGGAAAGCGCTCGACCGGCTGCCAGGTGCCGACGAACGCCGCCGGTGCATTGGCCGAAATCATGTCCGCCACATGGCCCACGAAGATCGCGTAGACATCGGAGTTGTTATAGAGCTTCAGCACCGAGAAATTTTTGGTGGCAAGGAAGGCCGGACCTTTCAGTCCCGCCGGCAGCACAATGAAGGCCTGGTCCTGAAGCTTGTCTTCGGGAAACGGACGGTCCTTCACCCGCACCACGCCAAGCTTGATCCATTCTGCGATCGGCCGCGTCTTGTCGGGCCCCTGATCGGTGCAATCGAACTTCTCGGGCAGCTTGACCTCATAACCCCAGCTTTGACCACCGTCCCAGCCCTGGCTGTGCAGCGAGTTGCCGGTCGAGGCGAGTGCATCCAAGATCGAGTTCCATATGTCGCGCTTGCCATCGCCGTCGAAATCGACGGCGTAATTGTCGAAATCAGTGGGCAAGAACTGCGTATAGCCCATGGCGCCGGCCCACGAGCTTTTCATTTCGGCGCGCGTTGCATGACCCTCTTGCAGGATCTTCAGGGCTACAATGAGCTGCTTCCTGAACTCGTCGGGACGCAGGCCCATGAAGGCTTGTGTGGCAATGGCGGAAAGCGCGTCGAACGGCGCGTCGACGCTGCCGAAGCCTGTCTCCCTGCCCCAGATGGCGACGATGATGCTTGCCGGCACATTGTATTGCTTTTGGATCGCTGCGAGGTGCGGGCCGAGCTGGCCCATTTTGCTTTTGCCGGTTGCCGCCACCTCGTTGAGGGTCGACTCTTTGAAATAGCCTGCGGGCGGCTCGAACTCAGGCTGGCGGCTCGGCTTCATCTGATCGGCAAGCACTTTAGGCAGGGGCGGACCGCCGGGCGTCGCCGGGTTCGGAAAGACGAGATGCGGCAATGACCAGTTCAGCTCCAGTCCTTTGATATTGGCGTCAAACGTGGCGCGCTTGATACCGACGGCCTCGGCGTCGGGCCAGAGTGCTTCGAGCCATGCCGCGAAGCTCTTATCTACCGCGCGCTTATAAGCCGCGACCTCATCCTCGGCGGCGCCGACTTCGCCCAACATGAGCGCGACGAGCGCCAGGACGATGGCAAGGGTGATGGTCTTGAGCTCGCGTCTTAGCACCGGCAGAACCTTGAGGGATTAGAGTGATTCCGAATGCCAATTTTGGGCAGCTCTTAAGGCGCTGCAAAGGCAAAAAACAGCGGCATTATGTAATAACGACATTGAGTTTTGGCGGTCTGTCTGGCGCCAGTTTCGGAATTCGGTAGTGGGCCAGTTTGATTGTGGCAGTCTCCATAACAAAGTGGTTCTTAATAAAGGGCTGCGCGCTCGCTCCGGGTGAGCACGCCCGGCACGGAGCGCGGAGATCGTCGTTTGGCCGAGCGAACCCGCGCAGCCAGCAGCCGAGAATCTTCGATGCGCGGCGCGCGAAGACCCCGAACGATAGTCGCGCGGGCGCCGTCGGCGGGAGCGGTCCGATGGCGGAGCGTTCGTAGATACGGCACAGCCGCGGGCCGAGCATCTCGTCTCGGGACGGCTCTCCGACCCGGGGTCCATGAAAGAATGAATGAGGGCGACAACCGGGAAGCACGGGCCAGCGGCGGTGTTAGCGATCGGCGTCCTGCAACAATCGGTGTACCAGCGGAAGACCTTTCTGGAGAGGCCCAGGCACCGCACGGCGTCGGTGCCGGCGGTCAGCTTCACGCGTCCCGGCGGCATCTGAAAGATGTCCGTGCCGCTGGCTGCGTCGAGCACTTCCGGCCGCTGCAAACGAAGCGGAAGCCGGTGGACGGCGAAACCCCGCTCGCGACGCCGCTACGTGGCCGCACCGGCACCGAAGCGTGAGGTCCAACCGCGGGCGTGCCGCGTGAATGCCAGTGATCACGGGTCCGCACCCAAAAGTTCTTCGAAACTTTAGTTACACTGTAGTCGGTTGCGGATTGTGTCCAGTTCGGCCATGCCTCAAGCAGATCGAACTGGTCCACAACCCAAAATTCCGCGCTTGCTATCAGGAAGTGGTTGGGGGAGTTCTAGCGCCGGGCGTGGCATCCGCAATTCTGAATAAGGGCTCAAGATGGCTGCTCGCGTGCGTAAGGCCGTGTTTCCCGTGGCGGGGCTCGGCACCCGTTTCCTGCCCGCAACCAAGGCGATGCCGAAGGAAATGCTGACGGTGGTGGACCGCCCGCTAATCCAGCATGTGGTCGATGAGGCGCGCGAGGCCGGCATCGAGCATTTCATCTTCGTCACCGGGCGCAATAAGGGCGTTATCGAGGATCATTTCGACCGGCAGTTCGAGCTCGAGGAGGTGCTCGCCGCGCGAGGCAAAACGAGCGAGCTCGAAGTCCTCAACGCCGATCTGCCTGGACCCGGCACGACGAGCTTCACGCGCCAGCAGGAGCCGCTCGGTCTTGGTCACGCGGTGTGGTGCGCGCGCGAACTCGTCGGCAACGAGCCTTTCGCGCTGCTTCTTCCCGATGTGCTGGTGCAGACGCCGGGCAAAGGCTGCCTCGCCCAGATGCTAGATGTTTACGACATGCACGGCGGCAACATCATCGCGGTCGATCCGGTGCCCGAGGACCAAGTCAAGAATTACGGCGTGGTGTCCATCGGCGAAGGCGACGGGCGCGTATTCCGGGTCAACGGCATGGTGGAGAAGCCGAAGCCCGGGACGGAGCCCTCCAATCTCACCATCCTCGGCCGCTACATCTTGCAGCCAGAGATCTTCGATCTTCTATCAGGCCAAGAGCGCGGCGCGGGCGGCGAGATACAGATTACCGACGCCATGCTCGCCCTCCTCAAGATGCAGCGCTTCTACGCCTTGAAATACGAAGGCAAGACCTTCGACTGCGGCTCCAAAGTGGGCTTCCTAACGGCCAACGTAGCCTACGCGCTTGCCCGCCCCGATATCGCCGAAGCCTTTGCCAACGAAGTCAAGAAACTCGTTTGATTCTTGACGCAAGTCTTGGCCCTGACTGCGCGCAAATCCGTGCTAGAATCAGCTCGCGTCAGACGGGGAAAACACGATCATGCCGGTCGGCTTGAAGCGGGACCTTTCGCTGCTGGATAACCGCAGCGAAGCGATTGCCTCGGCGACCAGAACCCTGCAATTCGAGGCCGAAGGCCTGAGGGCGCTGAAGGCCGCGCTGGCCAACTCCTTGGGCGAGAGTTTCGCCCGAGCCATCGGCCTGCTGCGTGCCTGCCATGGCCGCGTCATCGTCACCGGCATGGGCAAGAGCGGCCATGTCGGGCTGAAGGTCGCCGCCACCCTCTCCTCCACGGGCACGCCTGCCTTCTTCGTCCACCCGAGCGAAGCGAGCCATGGCGACCTTGGCATGATCACCAAGCAAGACATCATCCTCGCTTTCTCCTGGTCGGGAGAAACCGTCGAGCTCGGCAATCTCGTTTCCTACTCGCGCCGATTTGCCGTGCCGCTGATCGCGGTGACTTCCAACGCCGACAGCACGCTCGGCACCAGTGCCGACCTCGTGCTCACGCTGCCGCAAATCAAGGAAGCCTGCCCGCATGGCTTGGCTCCCACGACCTCGACCGTGATGCAGCTCGCGCTTGGTGACTGTCTTGCCATTGCGCTGCTCGAGAGCAAGGGGTTCACCGCGCGCGACTTCAAGGCGCTGCATCCAGGTGGCCAGCTTGGGGCACGGCTGAAATTCGTGGGCGACCTGATGCACAAAGGCGACCGCCTGCCCCTCGTCAACGCCGATCTCCGCATGGCCGAGGCAATCGTGGTCATGACCGAGAAGGCATTCGGCTGCCTTGGTGTGGTCGACGGTGACGGCCTGCTCAAGGGCATCATCACTGACGGCGATCTTCGCCGCCATATGGGCGACGGCCTGCTCGCCCGGCGCACCGGAGACATCATGACGCCAGGCCCCAAGACGGTGCAGCCGGACCTGCTAGCAAGCGCCGCACTCGAGCTGATCAACGCCTCCTCCATTACCGCGTTGTTCGTGGTCGAGGCCGGACGCCCGGTCGGCATCATTCACATCCACGATCTCCTGCGCGCCGGCGTCGCCTGAGTTTGGTGGCGCAATCTTTCGACCTTCTCGTCATTGGCGGAGGGATCCACGGCGCGGCAGTCGCGCGCGACGCCGCGGGGCGCGGGCTGAAAGTCATGCTCGCGGAGAAGGGCGATTATGCCTGCGCGACATCCTCGGCATCCTCCAAGCTGATCCATGGCGGGCTGCGTTATCTCGAGCATCTCGAGCTCAGGCTCGTGCGCGAATCCCTCACCGAGCGCGCGCAATTGCTCAACAATGCGCCGCATCTCGTGGCGCCAATTAGGTTCCTGCTACCGATCTATAGCTGGCAGAAACGTCAAGCTCTAAAGCTCAGGGCCGGTCTTGCCATCTACGACGTCCTGTCCTTTGGCGACGGTTTGCCGGCAAGCGGGCGCCTCGATGACGACGACATCGCCCAGCTACCGAGGCTCCGCCAAGACGACCTCACCACTGTCTTGCAGTACTACGATTGCAAGACCGATGATGCGCGCCTCACGCTTTCGGTGCTTCTCGATGCACGGGCGCGCGGCGCCGATATCCTAAACTGGCGCGCCGTCACAGCCATTGCGCCGCTCGCTGATGGGTATGCAATCGAGCTCGACGAGCACGGGACAAAGCGCCCCATCGAGGCGCGCTTCGTCGTCAACGCGAGCGGCCCATGGGTCGGAGAGGTCGAGCGATTGACAACGGCAGCGCCGCCGCCCCGCCCGTTGAGGCTTGTGCGCGGAAGCCACATCGTCATCAAGATGCCTGAGCCGCTGCAGACCGACGCCTATACGCTGCAAGACGAGGAGGAGCGGGTCATCTTCGTCATTCCCTGGCTCGGCGGCCGCTTCTTGATCATCGGCACCACAGATGTGCCCCATCAGGGAGACCCTGGCAGTGTCCATTGCGCGGCCGAGGAGCAGTCATATTTGCTCGACGCCTATAACCGCTACTTCGCGAATCCGCGCGGTCCTGCCACGGGGGCCGACGTCGTCTACACCTGGTCTGGCGTGCGCGCGCTCCACGACGATGCCGAAGAGGAACCGAGCCGCGTCAGCAGGAGTCCAGTGCTCGCTTCAGTCACAAATGGCGCTGGCGGCTTCGTGACGATTTACGGCGGCAAGCTGACCACTCACAGAGCCTTGGCCGAGCAGGTTTCGAGCGTGCTGTACGGACTTGGCGCAAGGATGAGCGGCCCGTGGACCAAAAACGTGCCGCTTCATGGCGGAAGCTTTTCTCGCCGTGAACTTGGCGCGCGCGCCGAAGCAGGTCCGCCGAGCATTTCCCTTACGACGCGCCGCCGTTGGGCCTTCACCTATGGCGATCAGATCGATGCATTGTACAAGCGCATCGCCGCCGAGCCGGCTGCCTCCGGCGAGATTGCGCCTGGCGTGACCCGCGCCGAGATCGAGCATTCTGTCGAGGCTGAGGACAGCATGACCGCCGAGGACTTCCTTCTCCGCCGCACCAAGCTTTATCTGCTGCTCGACGATGCAGGCCGGGAGGCCGTCGCCCGCTGGTTCGTGGCGCGCTCCTAGCTGGAGATATACACGTTATACGTGTAAAATGGCGGGATACGACTCTGCGTGTGCTGCGAGGGCTAAGATGAAATATACCGTTCACAACGGTTCGCTCCGAACGGCTTAAATCCATTAAATTCGTTTATGTTGGGCCTTACTTT